>NZ_PGCK01000009.1 GCF_021023085.1 Methanooceanicella nereidis
CTAAAAAAGACACCAAAACACAAAAAACACCAAACACCAAACAACAACACAAACAAAAAAACACACAAAAAACAAAAAAACACAACCCCTAACCAAACAACCACAAGCAAACCAACGGAACTACTGGGGCTCAAGGGTACACAAAGGACTTTTTTAAAAAGTTATCATATTATAAAAAAATTTGCGGACCCTATTCGCCTTTGTGCGCTTAGTGGTGAAAAATGGTGGACCTTAGTTGCCCTGGTGCCTGAAGTAAAGTTAAAAAGCTATCAACAAAAGGAATTTAAAATTTTGTTTAAAAATTGGATTAATTAAAAGGATACTGATCATATCAGTATCTTTCCGTCCTTCATTATGTATTCGCCGGTATCGACGTTTATGATAGAAGGCTCCTTGAACAGATAATCCCGGTGTGTCATGCTATGGTTCTGTCCCCCGGGCATATCCTCGTTCGCACCGAAAGCGATATGCAAGGTACCTCCGACTTTCTCGTCCTCAAGGAGGATGCCGGTCAGCCTTGCTTTCGGGTTCAGGCCGATGCCGAACTCGCCCGCGAGCCTGGCCTCATCATCGACGCTTGAAAGCTCCTCAACACGCCTGATAAGGTCCTTGTCCTTTGATTCCAGCGATACGATATATCCGCCCTTAACCTTGATGGTGAGGTCTTCCTTTACCTGTCCGATGTCCCCTATGCTTCCGTCGCAGACAATAGTGCCGTTCATGCTATGCTCTACCGGGGCGCACCACATCTCGCCCGAAGGAAGATTGCCCATTTCTCCCGGGTGAATGGTGATGTCATCGCGGAAGTCGCGGCCTTCGATGCTGAACATGAGGTCGGTGCCTTTTTTAGTGGTCAGCCTTACAGTCTTTACACCCTTGAATTTTTCTTTTAATCTTTCCGAGTTCGCCTTTATCGCCTTAAAATCAGCGGTCATCGGGTACTTTATCATATCGATAGTTATGCTCGGGGAGTGGCCTACCCTTGCCCCATACTGTGATTCTTCATGATGGAGGTTAATGCGGAACGGCGTCTCTTCGCCTATTCCCTTGAACTGGTTGAACACAAGGTTCGGCTTCAGTTCGCTTAAAAGCTTATTAAGTTCTGCAGGCGTCTTTTTCAACGGCCTCCCCGCTTCAGGAAGCTTATAGCCGGACACCTTTACGCCCACCATCTCCAGGGCTTTCTTAGTGGTCTCCATCACTTCTCTTGCATACTCATCATAAACTATCAGGGCAACGTCCCCGCTTTTAATATCCATGATCTCGATAAGCGAATCCTTAAGCTTTTCCGCAATACCATTCATACTAATACCTCAGGTTTTTCTCCAGCTCTCTTATCAGTGGGTACTCGTCAATACCGTAATATCCCAGATTCTTAGCCATCTGGTCACAATTGAACTTCTGCCCGATACTCCAGATATCCTTCAGATACTCTCCGCAATCCTTTATGTTCCACCACACAGTCCCGAAGTCGTCGACGAGCGCATTCCTCAGCTGGACCTCGAACATCCAGGCGCGCAGATAGTTGGCACAATAGAATCCGGGGTCGCAATCATACAGGTACTGGTTCTCCGGATGCTTGAACTTGAGCGCATCCCCGAGTAACTGGGAATATATTTTTTCCGGATTATCGGCGCCGCTGTGAAGTTCGATCTCGTATAGCAGCTTTGCGGCGTATCGCCTGAGCATGTACAGGGTATGGAAAGACGTGAACTGTACTATCCGGTACAGTTCTTCATCAGTGACCTCAAAGTTCTGGCCGATCCAGTTCTTATTCGACACCAGATGCTCAAATAGAAAAGCATAAGACTCCGTCACGGAGTTATCGCCAAGATACTTGAACTCGAACGGCATTGAGGGGTTCACGTTCCCGAAATGCTGTGAATGGCCCATCTCATGGAAAAACGCCCGGTAATCATCCATACCGCCTTTCGGCATTATGCACAGCATGACAGTATCCGGCACCTTGATCGGGCTGCAAAACGCCCTCGGGCTCTTTTTCTCTCTTTCTTCCGTGTCGAGCTTTATGTTCAAATTATTGTTCAGGGACAGCCCTATTCCTGAAAGGGTATTGTCTACGACTTTCATCATATTATCTTTCTTAAAGATGGGGTCGAACCCTTTTGCCCTGAAAAGAAATGCTATATCGTGCTTTCTGACATCCGGGAGGTTAAGGTCGAGGATATTTTTACAGGCCATACGGAAATAGCGAGTATAAAGCCTGTCCGTACGATACAATATGTTCTGCATCTTTAAACGCAGATCGTACAGGTCAATACCCGTAATGTCCTCACAAAGTTCCACGTAGTTAGAATAACCCAGTCCTTCGGTTATGTCATATATCCTGTTAAGCCGTTCTGTCATCAGCGGGTTCAATTGATCGAATACGGGTTCTCTGGACTTATCGATCATTTCTCTTTTATCATGGTCGGCCTCATTTGTCAGAGCCACCGAACAGTACCTGAAAGGCATCTTCCTGCCGTCTACCTCGACCTCGGTCTTTGCCTCCAGCGTCAGTATATTATCGGTCAATACCGATGTCTTTCTATCGATATAGTTCGTGACTAAAAATGAATACAGGTAGCTCAGCCTCGATCTTTCCGAGCCGGATACTGAATATTTCTTGGACCTTATCTCCTCGAGCAGCCCGGCATCCTGGAAAATATTATCATACCGGGCGTATATGCTCGACGTGTCGAAATCGTCCTTCTGCCCCGAAAAATTTTCGTACTGTTCCCTTTCGATGTCCTCAGTGAACTTTTCGAGGTCCGCTCTGATCGAATCGATATCTCTCATGAATTTGACCCGCCTTTGTTTTAAGGTTGATATAGAATATGTTTAACGGTCGTTAACAAGGTCGTTTAACCTTTGAAATGTATCTTTGCGTAAGTATAAGGCTTTCGATGAAGAAAATTGATGTGCCCCGCATTAAGTATATAATTGCTGAGGCTTGTACGCAGTTATACATTAGACTGGAGGCTTTACCGATCACAGGACATACAATAGTCAACATATGCGTACGAAGGGGCGGGGATATTTAGGTTTTTTACCCCGTATGAATATGCCTGTACGTATGAACTTTTCTTTTAGCTTTCCGTCATGCGATCTCTCGCGGCTGTGCCATCTACCCTCAAACTCGTCCCTTGGTATGAACCCTCTGCTGCCCAGCAATTCAGGGTCCTCGAGGTAAACATTCCTCTGGTCTACACCTATTATGACCATATAATGCCCGTCGTCCCAGTCATCTGCCCATGATAACCCTTTGTCGTCCTTGTATGCCTGGACTAGCACGATGACAGGGATACCTTTGCTTACAGACATCTCAAGGTCTTTTACAGTAAGGTTTTGCCTTAGCTCGGCATTAAGGCCCAGCTTTTGGGCCACTTCAACGATATCATAAGGAAAAGTGCCGTCAGTCGAAGTGTTGCACAGCTTCATCAATTCATCTTCACGCTTGCTTATTCCCCAGTAATTAAGGACTGACTGGAGCGATGAAGCCCCGCAGGAGTGCGAAGTGCTCTGGCAGACCTGAGGCAATGGAAGTAAAGAAAGGTTTGATCTGCCGCCGGCCCTGTTTTTAATGTTAGCTCTTAGAGGATATATCGTATTGATCAACGATAGCGCTATGATAAAAGTGATCGTTCGTACGAATGATAAAGGCTTATTTATAATTTTCATTCTCCCCCTTATCATGATGGCTTTTTATTTGAATATTTTTATGTAAATATGTTTATTCGCCATTATTTATTGATTGTGTTATTTTATATATGTTTATAAGATTTGCCGGTTATTGTATATATCTTTCCTGTTACAGCCTGTTTATGGCGAATCTAATGCATATTAAGAAAGCAGATGCATAACAATCATATAATACCAGGATCAACATATCTCGTAAGCCCCGCCCGGGACGCTTAAACATCACAGCATGACGAGGTCAATATCGTGCGGATAAACATTGACGAATACGACGTAGAGCATTTTTGCTGGATATGTAAAAAGATAGTGTTACAGCCCCGGGCAGTCATTTCCATGACCATGGATAAGACGCTGAACGGCGAAGTTCATCTACATAAAATAATGGAGATGGAATGCCACGGAAATAAAATGATACAGGAATCCAAAACGAACCTTGTCGTGAGGTCTTTCGACATCGACGACACGACAAAAAGCTATGAGGCCAGCGGCAAGCTTGTTATGGATTATATTGACAAGGGATATGAGATCACATATCTGAAGCTGGGATAAGGGGCTGTACTAGATTAGAGTTTTATGTATCACACCACAGCCTCAACGTTTCGAGTTGTTGCCTGGGTGTTCCGTAATTAAAGATGAACTCACATTTCGACGAGCCACCGAGTGTAGCTCAGCCGCCCCAGCCGTTGACGATCCGCCGAATATCCCGGCTGCCTCACATCACCGCGCCATCAGCGCGAACACGCCCCATCCAAGGTATTCACGCGTGTACGCGGCATAGCGTTTTGGTTCCAAAGTCAGTTTGGCTCGAACATCTTTCGCGAAGTCGTCGTTGGGATTCGCTTCGAGCCATCGGCGCATGGTGAGCCACTTGGCCGCCTCGTACCTATCCCAGCCATCTTGGTCAGCCAGAACCATTTCCACAACGTCGTAGTCGAGGTCGCCGAAAGACGCGAGAAGGTCTGGAAGCATGAGAAAGTCGGAGATAGAATCGGCATTGCATCCCTTAGCAACGTCTTCCGTCGGTGGTAACTGCCGCCAGTAGGGCTCGCCGATGAGGATGATCCCTTCGGAGAGGAGACTCTTCGCCAGAAGCTCGATGGTGCCGACGACTCCCCCACCGATCCACGTGGCACCGAGACAGGCTGCCACACCGACCTTTTCGTCGGCGACGTAGCCGACAGCGTCGCCGTGGATGAACTCGACTCGATCGGCGACTCCGAGTTCTTCGGCGCGGAGTTTCGCTTGCTCGGTGAACAACTGGCTCATGTCGATGCCGACGCCGATGATCCCGTAATCGCGTGCCCAGGTGCACAGCATCTCGCCCGAACCGCTGCCGAGGTCGAGCACACGAGTCCCCGATTCCAGGCGCAACGCCGCGCCGAGAGTGGCGAGCTTTTCTGGTGTGAACGGGTTATGGATGCGGTGAGCACTTTCGGTAATGTTGAAGATACGTGGGATGTCCAATGTAAAAACTCCTTTTACTAAGTTGTGTAATAACTGGAATATACCCTTTGTGATTGTTGTATATAAGGGTTTTACATATCACACCACAGCCTCAACGTTTCGAGTTGTTGCTTTGATGTTCGGTAATTAAACCTGAACTCACACTCTTTCAAAAACAGTGGGAAAGAATCCGTCTGGATTCCATATATTTCCTCAGCACTCTTTTGGCCGGATCCCAAAAATTTTCAATAACATTGATATGATTCTTACCCCTGGAAAAGTGTGTTGAATGATTAATCCGCTGATGGTGAAAACTACCGACATCCAACGCATTGTAACTCTTATAGTATCTGTATAGACAATGCTGTCGGGCGCTATTTTGCGAATGATCACAGGCATAAGCGTTGAGCTTTTAGTGTCGTCAACAACGACAGTATGAACTTTGCCACCTCGCTTTAAGATACCAAATACAGCTACTTTCCCAGCCGCATCTCTCCCCACTTTTACCTTTGTGCACACCACCAAAATAGCCCCCATCTAGTTCAATACAACCATCAAAAACTTCACTGGCCTGAAGCGCCAGATGAAAGGAGATAATTTGCCTGATCTTTTTATAGAAAAGAGCTGCCGTATTGGGGTGAATATCAAGCAAATCAGCTGCTGATCTGGCGGTAACTTCCAGCACGAAATATTCAAGCAGCTTAAGTTGAGTATTTTTCTTTAATTTACAATTGGTTAGCTTCATTTTCATAGATTAGCACATTGGCTAATCTAGTACAGCCCCCGGGATAATTCTATCAAAAAATCCGAGGGAATGAACGGACATTCATGGCCAGTATCTTTAGCGCCTTTTCCCTGACAGGGGTTATCCTTAATGATAAAGCTATTTAATCCATAAGCGAAGAATACTCCTGCATCGAGAGATTTTAAATATCTTAAGCGCTCTAGAACGATTGGAAACGTCATATATTGACGGGTCAATAAGCTTAATTATACTGATGACGATAATCAATTATACAGGATTTGAGGAGTTTAAATGCCTTTCAGGATCGAGGTGGCGCTAAAGCCAGAATTCAAGGACGCTCTCGGAGAGAGCATTAAACGATCAATTAAAGATCATCTTAACATCAATGTAGGCGACGTCAAGACCATAAAAGTGTACACGGTCAACGCCGGACTTACGGACGTGGAGAAAAAAGCCGTGGCAAGCGGGCCTTTCTCTGACCAGGTAGTCCAGGAACATTCGATAGACAGGCCGCTGGCGAGCGGTTTCGACTGGCTCGTCGAAGTAGGGTTCAAGCCGGGTGTCACAGATAATGAAGGAAAGACCGGTAAAGAGGCCATCGAGGACAGGCTTGGACGTAAGCTCGCAGGTAACGAGTCCGTACATACCTCGATGCAGTACCTTATCAGCGGAAAGCTGACGAGAGAGCAGGTAGAGAGCATCAGTAAGGAATTGCTCGGAAATGAGCTTATAGAGCGCTTTGAGATAGTCGACGGCCGTTCCTGGGACTCGCGAAAAGGGATCGAGCCTTATGTCCCGCTGGTCAGGGATACGCACAAGCCAAAAGTCGTCGAGATAAACCTTGACGTTAGCGACTCCGAATTGATCGAGATCAGCAAGAAAGGTACTCTTGCGTTAACCCTGGAAGAGATGAAATGCATCAGGGACTATTTTAAAGACCCGGAGATAATTGCCGAAAGAAAGAAACTTGGCCTTGGTGAGCGCCCTACTGACGTAGAGCTCGAGTCTCTGGCACAGACATGGAGCGAACACTGTAAGCATAAGATCTTTAACGCGACCATAGATTACAGGGACGGCAACCGGCAGCTGACAGTGAACAGCCTTTTCAAGTCATATATCAGAAAGTCCACGGAAGAAATATCAAAGAACATAGACTGGCTGGTCTCGGTATTCAAAGATAATGCCGGGGTCATAAAGTTTACCGGGGACAATAACATCGCATTCAAAGTGGAAACTCATAACAGCCCGTCAGCGCTTGACCCGTACGGAGGCGCGATCACGGGCATAGTCGGCGTGGACAGGGATGCCGCAGGCACAGGCCTCGGGTCAAAGGTCATCGCGCACACGGATGTGCTGTGCTTCGCTTCGCCGTACTATAAAGGAAAACTTCCGCCGAGGATATTCCACCCCCGGCGGATTATGGAGGGTGTCGTAAGAGGCATCAAGGACGGAGGTAACAAGAACGGCATACCGACCATCAACGGGGCGATTTTGTTCGACGACAGATATGGAGGAAAGCCGCTCGTATATTGCGGATCGCTAGGCATCATGCCGGCAAAGATAAACGGACAGCCCTCTGAAGTTAAAAACGCCGACCCGGGAGATCTTATAGTCATGATGGGAGGCCGTATCGGAAAGGACGGTATCCATGGCGCCACATTCTCATCGGAGGAATTACATGAAGGCTCGCCTGCAACTGCGGTGCAGATAGGTGATCCCATAACCCAGAAAAAGATGCTTGATCTACTCCTTGAAGCAAGGGACATGGGATTATATAAGTGCATTACGGACAACGGTGCAGGAGGGCTTTCATCCTCTGTAGGCGAGATGGCGCAGTTTTCCGGCGGATGCGAGATCCGCCTTGAGAAAGCCCCTCTCAAATACCACGGGCTTGACCCATGGGAAATACTGTTATCTGAGGCTCAGGAGAGAATGACACTGTCAGTGCCTCCGGAAAAGATAGACGAGCTGATGGAATTATGCAAACGCCGCGGCGTAGAGGCTACGGTGCTAGGCAGATTCACAGGAAGCAAAAAATTCCATGCGCTTTACGGCGACGATACAGTCGCATATCTGGATATGGATTTCCTGCATGACGGACTTCCGGAGATGAAGCTTGAAGCAGTATGGAAAGAGCCGAAATACCCGGAGCCGGAAATATCGGACGAGGGACTCACGATGATCCTTCACGAAATGCTCTCGGACCTGAACGTCGCGAGCAAAGAATGGGTCATCAGGCAGTACGATCATGAAGTGCAGGGAGGCTCTGTCATAAAACCGCTCACGGGCAAGTATAATGACGGCCCCGGCGATGCCGGAGTGATAAGGCCTGTGCTCGGAAGGATGGAAGGCGTAGCCGTATCCAACGGAATAAACCCGTTCTATGGGGACATTGACACTTACCATATGACGGCCAACGCTATCGATGAGGCTATCAGGAACATCATAGCGGTAGGCGGAAGCCTTGACCAGATAGCCCTGCTCGACAACTTCTGCTGGTGCGATCCGGTCTATGATCCTGAAAAGACTCCTGACGGCCATTACAAGCTGGCGCAGCTGGTAAGGGCTAACATGGCACTCTACGATTATTGCGTCGCTTATGGCACGCCCTGTATCTCGGGCAAAGACTCGATGAAGAACGATTATAAGCTTAAGGGCGAGGACGGCAAAGAGTATAAGATATCCATACCTCCGACGGTGCTCTTCTCTGCAGTAGGTGTGATACCGGACGTCAGAAAGTGCGTAACGATGGACGCAAAGGCTCCGGGAGACCATATTTACGTGATAGGCACGACGAAAGACGAGCTGGGAGGCTCAAGGTTCTATGCCAGCCTGGGGTATAAAGGTAATAAGGTGCCTAAAGTGGACGCAAAGACAGCTAAAAAGACCTATCAGGCATTATCGTCCGCGATCCAGGCCGGTCTCGTGGCCTCATGCCATGACTGCTCTGACGGAGGCCTTGGAGTGGCCCTTGCGGAAACTTGCTTCGCAGGAGGATATGGCGCGGACATCGAGCTGGCAAAGGTGCCGGCGGAAAGGATCGGCAAGGACGCACAGGTCCTTTTCTCGGAAAGCGCAAGCAGGTTCGTCGTGACAGTATCACCCGACAAGGCTAAGGAGTTCGAAAGAATGATGGACGGGGTCACATGCGCGCAGATAGGCATGACCAGGAACGATGACCGCTTCCTTGTAAGAGGACTGGCAGGTATTCGCATGATCGACACGATCATCGGAGCATTGAAAGATTCGTGGCAATACCCGCTGAGGTGGTAAACATGGCAAAGGTAAAGTCGCTTGTATTGACAGGATACGGAATTAACTGCGAGATGGAAACCGCATATGCGAACGAGCTCGCAGGCGCGGAGGCCACGATAGCCCACATCAACGACGTCATAGACGGTAAGTATGACCTGGAAGATTTCCACATACTTAACTTCCCCGGAGGGTTCTCGTTCGGAGACGACCTCGGAAGCGGAATCGTTTTCGCGAACAAACTGCTATGTGCGAAGACCCCGAAAGGGCCAATGGTCGATCACATCCTCAAGTTCATAGACGACGGCAAGCTTGTCATCGGCATATGCAACGGTTTCCAGATACTCGTGAAGATGGGGCTGCTGCCGGCTTTTGATAAAAACTACACCACGCAGACAACGACATTATTCTATAACGATAAGGGATTCAGGGACGCGTGGGTCAACCTGAAGGTCAACCAGGATTCCAGATGCATATTCACGAAAGGCATTGAAAGCCTGTATGCGCCTATAAGGCACGGTGAAGGAAAGTTCATCCCTGAAAACGACGCTGCACTAAAGAGGCTCTGGGACGGCGGGCATGTCGTCCTGCAGTATGTTGACCAGTTCAACAGGCCTACGATGGAGTTCCCGATGAACCCCAACGCGTCGGTGGATGCTATAGCGGGCATATGCGATGAGACGGGCCGCATATTCGGGTTGATGCCGCATCCGGAAGCTTTCAATCACATTACGAACCATCCGCATTACACTCGCATACGCGAGGAGCACGCCAGGAAAAATATGCCCCTTCCGGAAGAAGGCGACGGCATAAAGATCTGGAGAAATGCGGTGTCATACGCGGTTCAAAATCTAATATAAAATTTTAAGAAGCTGGATGCTGGCATCCTTTAATGACAGCATCCACGGTATCATTTATAACGCTCAAGCTTGCGGGTTTTTTAATAAATGCAACGGCACCGGCCTCTAAAGCTTTATCCCGGATATCTTCGTCGGCACTGATAAAAATCACCCTTGTCTGGGGCTTCATCTTCAGGATCTCTTCCGTCGCCTCCAGTCCGGTCATTATTGGCAGTCTATGGTCCATGATGATGATATCAGGTTTTTGTTCAGAACTTGAAAACTTTTTTACCGCATCATGGCCATCATAGGCTATGAATATGATCGGTACGCCCATCCTTTTCAGGATAAGCTTATAGATATTGATGAGCTCCTGCTCGTCCTCAACTATCGCAATACCTGCCGCATGGTCTTTTCTATCCATATTCCTCATCAGCCGCCGGAAGAGATATGATAAAGCTCACTCCTTTTTTATGATCCCCGGGCACCCTGTCCCTGATCTCTACAGAGCCTCCGAACCGCTCGACAAGCGTTCTAACTATATACAGGCCAAGCCCTTTACCATGGGCCTTAGTGGTACCTCGCTGGAACCGCCTGAACAGTTTTGGCTTAACATCATCAGGTATACCGTACCCTGTATCTGAGATGGTCACCGTATAGAACAATTTACTGTTGATATATTTTTCACCGGTAACGATATTGATATCGACCTCGTCGCCGGAATATTTTACCGAGTTATCTATTATATTGCAAAAAACTTCCTTAAGTAATGATATTCCCCGCACATACAGGCCTTCATGTGGAGTATAATGTATTGCTACCTTTTTACCCGGGGGATGGGGAGCCTCATCAATGCAGCTAAGGATCATTTTATTGATGTCAACGATCTCAAGCTCTAGTTTTTCGCTGGTGATCCTCTGTATTTTTCTCACATTGTCTATTATTCCGGCACTTCCCTGAATGCTCGCTATGGCATTATCCATTAGCTTTTTCCGCTGTTCATCCGTAAGAGTCTCGTCTTCCCTTAACAGTTCAAGGCTGTTCAGCGTGGTCTGGTTAAGATTATTGATGTCGTGGCCCATTATATCAAGGTAGAGCTCTGCACGATTTCTCTCATCTTCGGCATGGTTCTTTGCATTGACTATCTTTTCCTGGTCGGTCCTTATCTCCTGGGCCATAGCATCCATCGACCTGGCAAGTTCGCCTATCTCATCATTACGTTCAATAGGCAGGTATTTACGATAATCGCCCCGGGGCATTTTAATCGTAGCCCTTGCCATCTTTATTATCGGGTCTACGAAGTATTTCCCTATCAGGTACGCGATAACCGACGATAATAAGATCAGGAATAGAATAAAGATTATAAACGCGTTCGTAGTCTCTGTAATGGGCTGATACGCGATGTCAACCGGTAAAGCTACGACAACCCCCCAACCGTATTTGGATACCGGTGAATATGCCGCTAGACGGATGTCATTCTCTACCGGGTTATACTGCTCAATGACCCCCTCTTCGCCGCGGAGAACGTTTCGGACTCCAGGGACATAGGAGTAGTTTTTCATAGTGTCCATATACCCTTTATTATAATGGACAAAAATATGACCGGTCCTGTTCACAAGGTATGTATATTCCCTGTTCCTCGTCTGTGATTCGAGAACAAATGCCGAATATTCTGTAAGGTCGATAGTCCCGACGATCACGCCAATGGTCTTATCATCCTTTTTTATCGGGACTCCTATGTATATGGTCGGCTTATTAACGATCGGGCTGATCGATGCGTCCGTGACGTATGAACTCCCGGTCTTTAAAGGATTGAGAACATGAGGCTTTTCCGAATAATTTTTCCCGACAAGATCGGAAAACGGATAACTGGCGACGATAGTGCCGTTATCGTCAATAATATATGCGGCATAAAAAGGGCTGGTCTGGCGTATGAATTCGAGGACTTCATTCAGATATGCTATGTCACCATCATCCAGTGCCCTTATTACGGAAGGCCTTACGGATTGGCTTTCGAGATATACTGTAGCGGAACCCACATAGTTGGAAGTGAGAATAGAAATGGCCTTTGCCTGCGCAAGATTAGTATCCCATATATCCTGCCTTATCTGGTCCCTGTAGTAAATACTGCTGATCGTGCCTACGGATATGATAGGCAGTGTCAGCAGTATTAACAATAATATCATTGCCTGGAGTTTAATGGAGATATATCTCATTTAGTCCCAATAAATATGGGAAATCTACGATTATATCTTTAAACGCAAAAAATATTATGAAAAAAGGTAATTACCGTTGAAATTTGGGAAGTAGGCTAAGTTTTTTAAAATAAATAACATTTAAGTTATTTTAGCTACCGATTATTCAGAAAGCCATGATTATCGAATCCAATATATATTATCAAGTTGCTATTTTTGTTCATGAACGATGATATGATAATTGTCAGCACCCCGTACATTCCCGGATACCGTGTCACAAAGACTATCGGGTTCACATGGGGCCTTATCGTCAGAAGCCGCGGCGTCGGAGGGAACATCGTGGCCAGCCTTAGGACGATATTCGGAGGAGAGATACACGAGTACACCGAGCTTTTAAACCAATCAAGAGAGCAAGCCCTTGAGCGCATGAAGGACCATGCAAAAAGCATGGGAGCCAACGCAGTATTAAGCGTCGACTTTGATTCCTCTGAACTTGGGCAGTCGATGACCGAGGTACTGGCCTGCGGGACCGCTGTCGTCGTAGAAAAGGAGACAGGGACCATAGAGCCGGTAAGACTGGCATAGATCATTGATAAGATCTATGAGCCGCGAAAGTATCATGATCCTGCATAGTCATGATGCATGATAGATTTGCGGCTCAGCGGCCAATATTTTAAGCTTAAAATATCTCCATCAGCAGTATCATGGCAGTCAGGAGTATCATTACAATGCTCGTGCTCCATGCAACGATATTGAACAGCCTGCTGTTAACGTATTCTCCCATCAGCTTCTTATTATTGATAAGCACGAGCATGAATATCAGCACGAACGGTAGAAGCATTCCGTTCATGACCTGCGATATCCACATGATAATCAATAACGGCGCGTTAGGGACCAGTATGAGCAAAGCTCCGACCACAAGCAGCAGGGTATAGAGAGTGTAGAAATGCGGGGCATCCTTGAAGCTTTTATCAAGCCCGGAATCCCAGCCTATGCCTTCGCACACGCAATATGCCGTGGATAGCGGCAGGATGGAGGCCGCGAAAACCGAGGCGTTGAAAAGGCCAAAGGCGAACAATGACGCCGCATAATTACCGGCAAGCGGGAATAATGCCAGTGCTGCATCCTTTGCAGTATCCACCCTTATCCCGTTCGAAAAAATTGTAGTGGCGCACGTCAATATTATAAAGAATACCACAATATCGGTCACTAAACACCCTATTATCACATCAAGCCTGGTAAATTTGTAATCTGACAATTTAATGCCCTTGTCGACTATCGACGATTGTATATAGAACTGCATCCACGGGGCGATGGTGGCGCCCACCATACCGACTAACAGTAGTAGATACTCCGGGCTATCGTTTATTGTCGGGACTACAAGATTGGTTGCGACAACACCCCAGTTCGGGCCGGAGAGAAGGCCGGATATGGCATAGGTGATATAGAAACCGCTGGCCATCAGGAAAATTTTTTCAACGACGCTATAGGTCCCCTTTACGACGAGTAACCATACGAGTAACGCGGCGATCGGGACTGATATGTATTTGCTTACCCCGAATATTTCCATGCTCGCCGCCACCCCGGCGAACTCGGCCATCGTATTCCCGAAGTTAGCCAGAACAAGACCCAGTATCAAAAGGATAGTTGCCTTAACGCCGAAGTTCTCGCGTATGAGGTCCGCAAGCCCTTTCCCCGTAACGACACCCATCCTTGCGCACATTTCCTGGGCCACTATCAGAGCTATGGTTATGGGGATGAGCGTCCATAATAGCCCGTAGCCAAAGTGGGCTCCTGCAAGAGTATATGTCGTTATGCCGCCGGCGTCATTATCGACGCTCGCCGTTATGATACCCGGTCCGATCACCGCGAGGAATAAGGCGATGTTCCTCATCTTTAACTTAGATAGCCCGGTGTTAAAGTTATTGAGAATATTCAACTTCATTGCCCCTGCCCCCTAATGCATACGCCTTGATTTAGGGTAATTTTTCGGCAGGTGCTTCTTCACATCCCCGGGAATGATGTAATCCATTACATCGTCGAACGTGATGATGCCGAGCATCACTCCATTCTCGTCCACTACAGGCAGCGCTAAAAAGTCATATTTTGATAGCAGGTTAGCCACCTCATCTGTCGACGACGAAGGCAAGACGCTAAGCACCTCGGTTTCCATTACATCGTCGATGATCTGGTCCGATCCTGCCAGTAAAAGGTCCCTGATAGAAAGGACGCCTATTAAATGCTCTTCGCCATTGAGGACGTATACATAGTAGATCATGTCTATGTCGTGGCACGATTCCCTTATGATGGAGAATACGTCAGATATTTTAGTGCCTGACGGGACGCTTAAGAACAGATTGGTCATTATGCCTCCCGCGGATTTTTCACTATACTCCATCAGTTCCTTGACGTCGCTGGCGTCCTCGGCATCCATTTTTTCAAGGACCTCGGTCGCCCTCTCCTCCGGCATCCTGCTGAGGATATCCGCAGCGTCATCCGGGTTCATGTTCTCGAGCAGGTCTGCTACGTTCTCGCTCTCCATATTGTTGATGACGGTGTCCTGCACGTCAGGCTCTATCTCGCCCAGGGCTTCGGCTGCAGTCTCATCGTCCAGCGACCCCAGTATAAGAAGCCGCTCCTTATTATCAAGCTCTTCGAGAATGTCCGCGATGTCTGCCGGGTGAAGGTCCTGGATATTCTTTCTGGAAATATTCAGGTGTATCTTCCTGAGTTCCGGGTCCAGTGGATCGATATACGACCACGGGATGATCTGGTTAGGAAGCTTTGCGAATAGCTTTTCTGTGATCGACGGAGCCCATAACCTTCTCAGGATGCCTTTAAAGCCGACATCGACCCCTATGACGCTTAAGATACCCTTTACGCGGGCTAACATCACGTCATTCACGCGTACGACCTTAAGCCCGTCAATATCTACGATCTGCTTATCCAGGATGGTCTCCGTCATAAGCATCTCGTTTTCTGATAGCTTGCCGGGTGGAATGACCTCTTTCGCTATGTTCAGATTTATACTACCGTTAAAAGAGCCTACGTTAGACATGGGCATTATGACTTTTTCTCCGAGAATGTTGGTGGCATAGACTATACTGGATACCTCCAGCATGGCCTCTCCCGACCTTATGGCCATATCCTTCAGCCGCCCCAGCAGCACCCCGGTATTATCGAATACTTTAGTGTTTTCGTACTGGCTGAAAAACCGGGGATTCTCGATGCCCTGGACGGATAATTCTCTGTACCATTCTGACCACTGGTTGCCCGTGTCCGTTTTAGTGAAGTTCTTAGGCTCTTTCATTTTTACACCCCTATACAGGAGGCGATTCTTCCTTCACTCTCTCCACAAGGACTATTTCCTGCAGGTCTTCAATGCCCTCTACGGACCTGATCCTGTCATTTATGAACCGGTTAAGTTCCTCGAGGCTTTTTGCCCATACCTTGATCATAAGGTCATATTCGCCCAAAACGCCGTAAACTTCGGATACCTCGGGAAACTCCGCGAGCGCCGTCTTGGCCTCGTCATGTCTCTCCGTATCGGTCTGTATCAGCATTATGGATGTCACGGCATATCCGGTCGCGTCATTGTTCGCCATGATAGTGAACTTGTTTATGGCGCCATGCTCTTTCATGCGCTTGAACCGGTGCTGTATCGTGGCGTCAGGTATGCCGGTGTTACGCGACATTTCCTGATAGCTCATCCTCGAGTTTTCCTTCAGGAGCCTGAGTATGGAATAATCGACCTCGTCGAGATCGAAACTACTACCCATAGTTATCTGATTTTCTCCTTTTCTAGTAGATATTTGGTAAAATACCAATAAAAGTATATAAAACTTATTGAATTACAAAATATTTTTGTAAAAACTGGTTTTAAATTAAGAATATTGAAAAAATTTCAAATAATACTAAATCAGGCAGATAAAATTTTAATACGTAGCCTAATAATAGTTTGCATAAGTCCCGGCAACAGTCGGTTCACACGCAAATTTTTGGGATATTACTAATAAAAAACCCCTAAAAAATGTAAAATATCCTTTTATGCCCTTATTTCGTGCAACAACGCTGTCATCCTGCTTATACGCTCATTGAGGAAATCGTACTCATCCGAATATTCAGGTGCCGTTTTAATAAGGCTCTTCTTATAATCCGATATCCTGCGCTCGACATTCTCCTGCATGAATTTTCTTTCCTTAAGGTCCAATATCATACTTTTTAAATGCCCTGACAATACATCTTCCAGACCGAACTCGGCCTCGAGATACCAGTCCAGTTCCTCGACCATCATATCCCTGCGAAGATCCTGCGGCATCAATGACATCGCTTTGCCGTAGGTCCCGAGGGCTAAAGCAAGGAAATTTCTCAGATCACCGGCATAATCCTCTATAGAGCCATAATGTGAAATCACACCATCGATCACCGGGCTGATGACGCTCACTGCCCTGCTGATATAACCGTCATCCAGCAGCTCGGATGAATACTGGCGGAAGACATCGAGCCTTTTTAAGATCTCTGACACATCCGGATGCTCATGTTCATCGCCTGAAAAGATATTATCAAGCTCCTGGCGTATAGAGCCCGAAAGGTCGCGGACAGACATAAGCCGGGTATTGACTATCGGGAGTATACCTGGCTCGTACCTTACCACGTCCATGATAAGTTCGACGAGATCGTCCTTATTAAATTTCATCAACTCTAATTCCGCGTTATTCAGGTCCCTGAACATAGAAGGCATCTTTACCCATCCATACATCACGGCGGCGATATGTTTACAATACCCAGGATAAGGGCAGCTACACGATGCGGTGATACCCTTATCGGTCAGCTCCGCTTTCACGGTATAATTTTCCGGGGTGGACCCCTCACACTCGGCGATGATCATATTGCCGTATATCAGCGGCCTCTTTATACGACCTTCCTTATAATACGCCTTACCTCTTTCGTAAATTTTTTTATCGAACATTACCTGAAGATCGGATTCCCCTAATGCTTTTAGGTCCGGGACTTTTACGGGGGCGCGGGAAGGTAACATTTCAGGCATGTATTATAGTATATTATAAAATAGATATAAGATTAAGCTGGTAGAAAAGGCCTTTATTTTATTTATTAAAAAAGTGAGTGGGCTTTTATAAGAATAGACCGGAAAGTGACCCATCGATATTCGGGCTGAATCTCTTATATCGCCCCTTATATCGACCTTAAAGTGTTCATTATCTTCTGCTTTGACCCGGTATCGACACGATCTTCCTTACATAGCCCCATCAGAACGTTAGCCGTTGTCCTTTTTAATTTACTGTCACAGCGTTTCAGGCTGGCGATGAGCGGCTCCACTGCGGGCATGCCTATCTTGATAAGAGCTACCCCGGCGACGACTCTCGCTTCCAGCTCCTCATCCTTCAGCATTCCGATCAAAGGCTCGATCGCTCTTTCGTCCCTGATGCTACCGAGTATCCATGCAGCGTTGCCGCGCACGTCCATGTTCGGATCCTTTAGCGCAACAATTAGCGGCTGAACCGCCTGGCGGCCCATATTGATCAAAGACTCGGCAGACCTCTCGCTCATATTATGATCGGCCAGCGATCTGATAAGAGAGGATATTTCCTTATGTTCTAACACATAACATTCGTCTGGCATGAAAGAATTCTTCCCGGGCATTCTAAACTGCCACAAAAAAGGTTTCTAGGAACAGAGTAATTATATTCTTTCTAAAGATTATCCATATATCTAAATAGGCCAATAGTTTTTATATAGATTTTTAGAAAAAATTAAAAAAATTATTTTGCCTTACCGCCCATGCAGTAATACATGCTGTTTAGCTTATATTGAGAGAATATGGGGCATCCCTGGGGACAGATGCATCCTTCGGGATTTATTTTTTTATCACTTTTTCCTCTGCCGCAATACAGAACCTTATCATCGCCGGGATAACTTGGGCAGCTGCTGCAAATGCAAGCATCATAGTTCTCAGGAGTTTCGGGTGGTGTCGTCATATGTTATCATAAAAATATTATCATTAAACTTAAATAAATCTAATCCTCTTTAATTTATACAAGATCGGTAAGACCATACTCTTTGGCTATCTCGGTTGCCCGGCGGATCTCCGCCATGGTCAGCGGACGATCGATCTCAGGGTATTCTTCAGCCCTGTATTCTGGCCGGTACTGGAACATCAAGTTAAAGCGGACACCTCTTCCGAGATTCTCGGCACACCACGCTATTATAGGCCTGGTGCAGCATTCAACGTGGCCCGGCAGCACAAGCTGCCTTACGAGCACTTCAGCCTGGCATTGCGCTTCTAAAAAGTTACGGGTGACGACACCCCAGTAGTTTTTTACTTTGGAATATTTTAACGCGTGTTCATCGTTGCCGTACCTAAAATCGGCCAGATAAACATCTATGGCTCCTTCCAGCAATTTCATCGTATCAGTGGTCATATACATATTAGAGTTCCATATCATCGGAATGCCAATACGGGTGCAATCGATCGTCTCGAGGACCGTGTGAAGATGAGGTATCGGGTCCCCTCCGACAAAATTTACGTTCCTGCTGCCCTGGCGGTGCCTTCGCTCTATTGCCTCGCATAATCTTTTCGGCTCGGCTACTGGACCGCTTACCATGGTCGATATCTGCCAGTTTTGACAGTATACGCATTTCAGGTTACAGCCTTCGAAAAATATCGTATGCGACGGCACAAGTTCTGGCTCTTCGCCATAATGTAAAAACTCGGAGGATATCCTTGATACGAAGTCTACCCCGCACGCTCCCGGACGGACATATCTGTCCGCGCCGCACCGGACCTCGCAATAATAACAATTCTTCAGCATGCGCTTCGCTATCTCTATTTTCACGTTCAGCAAAGTGCTTTTAGGCTCAAGCCCGTGACCTTTTATTTCTGCGGTTTCCAGCAAGTCCCTGTACTCTTTGATACGGTCATCATGCAAGGCCCATAACCCGTCATCGTCAAGCCGGTAAAATTCGTTATCTACCTCTACCATTTTTAACAGAGTATGTCTGGCGGGCGCCCCTTGCAAAATTTCCTTATATCTTTTTAACATCAGCAGACCAGCAATAATCCATATGAGTTTATATTCGGATGCATTATCTTACCATATTCATTTCCCTTACATGGAACGACTTCCAGCGGTAATCCCATCTTATGTACCGTGGCAAACACGTCGATGCCCACTGCCTCCATGGATGTCCTGACCTTTTCCATATGCCTGCATTCTCTTTTTAAGGATACGTCGATAATCCCTTTTGTCTCCTCGGGTATGCAATCCTCGCAAAATATGCACGGATAAGCCCCGAATGCAAGGGCTTTGTAATACCCCTGGTAAAAGGCATGCTGTTCGAGGTCGTACATGGTCTCATGTATCCATACTATAAGGTCTTTCAAGAACGAATGCCAGTTGACCGGGATAGTATCGGGATCAAGGTCTTCCATGCCCGGTATCCCGGGGAACCGTACGATATATGCCGTTTCATATTCTTTTAAAAGTTTTTTCGTCTCCGATGGCCCGGGAACGTAAGGGGGGCAGTTAAGGTGTTTCCCGTACCCTTTACAGCCAAACTGGCACTTCCACCTTACCCATTCGCCTATCTCGATCTCGGAAGGGCGGATACGATGCAAGCTGGAGTTACGCTGTCTTGCCATTTCCATTAACTCTTTTTCCAGTTGATCGATATTCATTGTAACCACTTTTTGAAGTATATTTATATTATTAAAATAATTAAATTCTTGTTAAATTTAACTTTCTATATTCTAAATTTAAAATTTTTATGGTTGACATTTTTGCTCATTACCAGGTTCATTCATCGGGGCAAAAGTTTAAAAGTGATACGGATAAGAGTCTTTAATACAGGTATAGGTATGACTGACGCGGTTAAGTATACTTTAAAGACTGACCCACAGGGCATGGTCGGCCGGGAATGCCCCAACAGGGCTTGCAAGGCTTACTTTAAGATCAAGTCGGAAGACCTGAACGTCGAAGAGCTTATATGCCCGATTTGCGGACAAAAAAAGTATAATAATAAGTATACTACATTACAGCAGATCGATTATATTAACTCTATAATATTCAAAAAAGACGTATGCAGCCTGGGCCCTGACAAGTATACAAAAACTACCCCTGTCATCGATTATGTGGAGACCCCCGCTAAATGTGTGTTCACATGCGATACCTGCGGGAAAAAGTTCGGGATCGATGAAAAACCCGACTATTGTCCTTTCTGCGAGGCGACATACGAGCACCTGCACGCGGAAGATAAATGCGACATCGCCGGAAAATAGAAGATTAAAATGATTGAGTATTAGGTCCCGAATATCATCTTTTTTACACAAAGGCAACAAAGGACACGGTTTTTTCAACCACTAAGCGCACGAAGGCAAACAAGGAACACTAAACTGCTAACCACAAAGCGCACAAAGGCAAACAAGGAACACAAAGAACTTCTTTTAGAAAATTAGTATATTATAAAAAAAATTTGTGTTCCTTGTTCGCCTTCGTGCGCTTCGTGGTTAACAGTCTAGTGTACCTTACTCGCCTTCGTGCGCTTCGTGGTGGAAACTGGTAATCCTTATTCGCCTTTGTGATGTGGTTGATAATGATGAACTCGCATGTATTGAATTACTTTAAGGATCGGATAATTAAGTTTTATAAACTCTACAAGTAATACCTGACTTAAAAATTCATTCAAAATAAAAAAAGAAGACCTGATTGGCCTTCATAAGCTTTCCAGGAACGTTATTATCTCTTTGGTCTCCTGCTCCCCGGTGGTCATATCCTTTATGGAGACCTTACCGCCGGCCATTTCTTTTTCGCCGAGTATAAGGACTTTTTTAGCGCCGATGCTGTTCGCATACTTCATCTGGTTGCTAAAATTCCTGCCAAGCATATCGGTCTCTACGACACAGTCTTTCTCCCTGAGGGACTGAGCCAGGAATATGCCGACCTCCCTGTAGTCAGGGGATGTCGTAAGGACATAGTAATCGGTCATGATCTTCTCATGGGGCCACACGTTTGCACGCCTCATCAATATTTCAAGGACGGCATCGCCCATGCCGAAGCCTACGGCGCACATGTCCGCCCCGCCGAAAAGCCCTATGATCTTATCGTATCTTCCTCCGCCGAAAATGGCGCGAAGCTCGCCTTTAGTGTCAAAGCACTCGAAAACTGTGCCGGTGTAATATGCAAGACCGCGGATGATGGACGGGTCAAGTTCGCAATAGTACTCCATACGATACATTTTCATAAGGTCAAGGATCTTTTCAAGGTTCTCGTAGCCTTCCATGACAAGCGGGTTTCTCGCCAGCAACGGCTTAAGCTTCGGTAGAGCCTCCGCAAGAGGGCCCTTAGTATCCAGTATCGATATAAGATGGCCCATTTGGATATCGTTCATTCCCGCGTCATACAACATTTTCTTGAACTCGTCATGAGAGACCTTGCCCCTTTTATCTATAGCGGAAAATATCGCGGGCGCGTTCTGTACGTTAAGAGCCTCAAGGACACCCTGCATAAGCCTCCTGTCGCTGATCTTGAACACGAACTCGCCTTCAAGCCCGAGCGAGAGCATTATGTCGATGCCCGATGCAATGACCTCCGAGTCTGCCTCGGGACCGCTTACGCCGAATATATCCACGTTAAGCTGGTAGAACTCTCTCAGCCTGCCTGACTGCGGCTCCTCATATCGCCACAGCTTGGGCATAGAGTACCACTTTATAGGCCTTCTCAGCGTTTTTTCCCTGTCGACGACCATGCGTGCGACTGTGGGAGTGAGCTCGGGTATAAGAGTGATGTCGCGGTCGCCCTTATCCTTAAAGTTAAATGTCTGTCCGAGTATCTCATCGCCGCTCTTTATCCGGAAAAGGTCGAGAGACTCGACGCTCGGCGCGTCGACCTCCCTGAAGCCGTAACGCTTAACGGTGTCCAGTATCTTATCGAACACTATACGGCGCGCCGCCATGTCTTCCGGATAGAAATCCCTGAAACCTTTCAATGACTGAAATCTCATTTTATCATCACTTTATGTTGTATAGGACGCGTTTATGTTAACGTACTCGTGCGTGAGGTCACAGCCCCATGCCGTAGCCTTTGCGTCGCCAAGCTCCAGGCTCACTTTGACATACAGCGGATCGAAGCCCATTATCTCCTTTGCTTTAGCCAGGGTCGCCTCATCGCTCTTCGGGATGCCGGCGTCTACCAGCTTGATCGAATCTTTACCGTTTGAGAACTCCAGCGTGACCTTCCGGGGATCTACATCGCATGAAGAATATCCTACCGCGCATACTGCCCTGCCCCAGTTCGGGTCTTTACCGTACACCGCGCTCTTGAACAATGGCGAGCGGACGACTGCCTTTGCAGCCTTTCTCGCGTCTTCAACGCTCTTTGCGCCCTCGACCGTCACTTCGATCAGCTTGGTGGCGCCTTCACCGTCGCGGGCTATCTTTTTCGCCAGTTCCATACATACCTTTTCCAGGCCTTCCTGGAACTTGCTCATATCCGGCCTGCCGGACTCTCCCGTAGCGATAATGAACACGTTATCGTTCGTGCTGGTATCGCCATCCACGACTATCATGTTATAGCTTTTATCGACGGCGATCTTCAAGCGTTCCTGAAGCTCGTCGTGGGATAATTTCGCGTCGGTAAAAATGAACGAGAGCATTGTCCCCATATTGGGCTCGATCATTCCGGAACCTTTGGCGATGCCTCCGATCCTGATACCGCCTTCGAGCTCAACTGCATAGCTCTTCGGCACAAGATCGGTCGTCATAATGGCACGGTTTGCCTTTTCGCTGCATTCCGGCGTATTACCGAGGTTCTTGAAGACTTCCTCGAAATGGTCAGTATACCACTTCATGTTCATCGGCCTGCCGATGACACCGGTAGAGGATACGCCTATAGTGTGCGGGTCCACTTTTAGCTTATCGGCAAGCAGATTTGCCATTGAGATAGCGTCCTTTATTCCCTGCTCATGAGTGAAAGCGTTAGCGTTACCGCTATTTGCTATGATCCCGTTGAACATCTGCCCGCATTCCTTCAGGTGCTCCCCGGAAACTACGACAGGTGCCGCTTTAACCTTGTTCCTTGTGAAGACTGCTGCTGCGGGGCCTTTCGCAAGCATTATAGCAAGTCCCATTTTTCCTTCCTTTGTACCGTACGCTTTAACGCCTTTGACGGCGCAGATGCCCCCTTCGATAGCTTTCATTCCTCGACAGTTCCTCCGAGTCCGTGTATTATGTCTTCGCGCGCGACGATCCCCACGAGCTTCCCGTCTTTGACCACGGGCAGCCTGTTAATGTTATACCTCATCATCAGCGAGGCCGCATCCTCGATGTCCTTATCCGGCGATATCGACCTTACGTTCCTGCTCATGATGTTGCTTATCGGCTTTTCGCCGATATCGTTATAGGATTTTTGCAACTCTCTCAGCTGCATCAGATCCCTGAACGGTATCTCAAGGATCACCTCGAGCGGGCTTGGAAGCCATAATGTGCTGGAGTGTTCAGGGACGGAAAGGAGCTTTAATATGTCTCCCTCCGTGATAATACCTACGACCTTTCCTTCTTCTACAACAGGTAAGCCGCTAACGTTCTGTTCTCCCATCAGTTTAATGACTTTCTCTATAGAGTCGGATGGGGAGCATGTCACAACTTCTTTTGTCATCACTTCTTCAATTTTCATGATCCTGATCTCCTTAAGGCGATAATCCGCCTGTCCATAGCCCCGTCCTCTCGTCAAGCCCGAACATGATATTCATGTTCTGTATGGCCTGGCCGGACGCGCCTTTTACCATATTGTCGATCGCGGATACGACCACTATCCTGTCCGTCCCCTGGTCGATCTCGAAAGCGATATCGCAGAAGTTCGAACCCCTGACCGCTGCCAGTGACGGCTTGTTCATCCGTACGAAATACTTGCCATTATAGAACTCTTCGTAGATAGCCGATACTTCATCAGAGGTCAGCTCCTGGTTCACGAATATATGGGCCGTGGTCAGTATTCCTCTCGTAGAAGGCACTATGTGCGGGGTGAAGCTGGTCTTTACGCTTTCGTCGAACGCCTTTAGTTCCTGTTCGATCTCCGCCCTGTGCCTGTGCCTGGTCAGATTATAAGGATTCACGTTCTCGGCAACGTTGGGATAATGTGTCACCGGGGAGGGGTCCTGTCCCGCGCCTGATATGCCGGTCTTGGAGTCGAAGACGGCCCTTTCCACGACACCTGCAGCCACCAGCGGGGCTGCCGCAAGTATCGCACCGGTCGGGAAGCATCCGGGATTACCTACAAGCATGGCATCGCGCACTTCGGGATGTATCTCAGGGAGCCCGTACATGTTCTCTCTCGGGTCCTCATGCTTTTTCCCGTAGACTTTTTCAAATATTTCCACGGGCAGCCTGTAATCGGCGCTGAGGTCAATTACTCTTGTTCCGCCTCCCAATAGTTCGGGGACGACTGCCATCGCGGCCCCGTGAGGCACTGCCGTAAATACCACATCACACTTTTCGGCGATCTGTGAAGGGTTTACATCCTCGAAACAGAGGTCGACAAGGCCCTTAAGGTTAGGGTGCGCCGTATCGATCGGCTTGCCTGCCTGTTTCCTCGATGTCACGACCACGATCTCTGCCTTCGGGTGAAGAGAGAGAAGCCTCAACAGTTCGCCGCCCGTATACCCGGTGCCGCCAATAATGCCTACTCTTAACATGTATCCTCCAGATAATACATATAATATTAGAAAATATAATGAATGTTATGGGTCGCTTTCGCGTATCTTTTGCCGGATATGCCTGCTGGACGCGTAAGGCGACGGGTCAGACCTGTCGATCCTGACGACCTCAGCACGAATACCCTGTTCCTTAAGCTTTTTTTGCAGCTCTTCCTTATCCCAGTGCTGGTTGAATCCCAGTGCTATGATGTCCGGGTCGATCTCGCGTATGGGTTTGAACATATCTTCATCGCTGCCCAGGATCGCGCAATCCACGCATTTTAACGACCTGACCATGAACAGCCTTTGCTCCTCCGGTATCATTGGCTTGCGCTTATGCTTTATCGTGCTATCCCTGGCGACTATTACGTATAGTACGTCTCCAAGCCGTTTAGCCTCACTGAGATATAACACATGGCCCGGGTGTAATATGTCGAACGTCCCGGTCGCCACGACCTTTTTCAGACTACGCACTCTCCTGCTCTTCATCGACTACCTGCAGCTCGATGATCTTACCTGACGGGTCATAGCATACCCAGTCTTTTTCTGTATATGGATATGCGACTATTATGTTATAAGGCCCTTTGCACCCGAACATGTTAAGGTCCGCGCTCGAATACCTCAGATCGTGCACCGGGTGGCTGTGGACCGAGCCTACTATGGACAGGTCCAGCGGCATCATGTCGAGCAGCATCCTGGCGGACGTATCGTTCGAAGTGGTCCCGGGCACCAGAATGACATCCGATATTACACCTTTTGTAGCCCTCAATAATCCGGCGAACTCGTTCGGGTGTGTGGACCGGCTCACCTCAAGTATCAAATTCAATGTCTCTGCAGATATGCCTGTCACTCGTTTTTTTCCGGATGCCATCAGTATCACATTAAGTCATATGAAGTTTGTCACATTTACGCATTTTTCGTACTTAAGATTAATCATGCGGTATGAAATAACAGGACGTTATTTGATTTTTGTGTACATAACGGATACAATGTTTTAAAACGGAAATAATCCGGATTTAAAAATTGCGAATATGCCATACTTGTAGCTTAATTCCATTATTGGCAGATCATAGGATCGACACGGTGCCATCTGCTTATCATTTACAAATTTCAAATATATAATAATCATACGAAAATTTTTATAAACTATATAAGTAATGTATATAAATACCAAGCGCTTATATTAACATAATAAGGGGATGGATAGGGATGAGAAGCATTTTACTGGTAGATGACAATATCGAACTGGTAAGCCTTTACAAACGCGTGCTCGTCATGATGGGCGGGTATACGATAGCAGGCATTGCGCATAGAGGCGATGACGCGATAAAGCTATACAGGGAAATGAAGGTAAAGCCCGACCTTATCATAATGGATGTCAACATGCCCGGCATTGACGGTATTTCTGCAGCTGACGAGATCCTGAGATATGGGGGATGCAAGACAAAAATATTATTCGCGACCTCTGACTACATATACAATAAAGACCTGCCCCCGGAACTTTCCGGATCGTGTATAATCCAGAAGCCATTTTCAATATCGGAGTTCCTCCAGGCAGTGAAAATGTGCATAATGGAAAAACCGGAGACAGAGATCATCGCTTTGTAACCCGGTCTAAAATACCGGTAATTCACTATTTTATCATATGCCGGTCATTCCTGTGCTGAACACGAAAAAAGCGCACATAAATAAAAAGATATATATCGACTAAAATACACGATACTTTGGTCTTATAAATGTTGGAGCTAAAGTACGTTCGAAACAACCCGGATGTCGTAAGACAGGCCCTGATAAACAGGAACATGGGCACAGAGCTCCTCGACAGCCTCCTGGATGACGATAAGGCATGGAGAGAGCTGCTGGTCGAGGGCGATAAGCTAAAGTATCAGAGAAACCAGGTCACACAGGTCATAGCGAGCCTGAAAAAAGAGAAAAAGGACGCGACGTCCCACATAGAGGAGATGCGCGTCATCTCCGACAGGATAAAGGAGATAGATGAGAAGAGGAGATCCCTCGAATCCGGGATACAGGATAAGCTTTTGAATATCCCCAACATTCCGAGCGCGACTACCCCAATAGGCAAAGACGAAAATGATAATCCTGTCATCAGGGTGGCAGGAGAGCCGACAAAGTTTGATTTCACCCCGAAGCAGCACTGGGATATAGGGGAAAACCTCGACATACTTGATTTCCAGCGTGCCGCGAAGATATCGGGCGAAGGGTTCACCGTTTATAAGGGCATGGGAGCGAGGCTCGAGCGAGCTCTCATTAACTTCATGCTGGACGTACATATAAGGCAGGGATATACGGAGGTATTCCCCCCGGTCCTGATGAACGAAAAGGCTATGACAGGCACGGGACAGCTTCCGAAGTTCAAAGAAGATATGTATGCATGTACGGACGGATATTTCCTGGCCCCTACAGCCGAAGTGCCCGTAACTAACCTTTTCATGGACGAGTACATGGAAAACCTGCCGGTATACATGACAGCTTACACAGCCTGTTTCCGCCGCGAAGCCGGAAAGCATGGCCAGGATACGCGCGGCATCATCCGCCAGCACCAGTTCAACAAGGTCGAGCTTGTCAAATTCGTCAGGCCTGAAACGTCCTATGACGAGCATGAGAAGCTCACAGCGGACGCGGAAGAAATATTACAGCTTTTAAAGCTCCCGTACAGGGTCATCAGCCTTTGTACCGGGGATCTTGGCTTCTCGGCCGCAAAGACATATGATATTGAAGTATGGGTGCCCGCGCAGGAAAAATACAGGGAGATATCGTCCTGCTCTAACTTTGAAAGCTACCAGGCGCGCCGCGCCAACATCAGGTACAGGACGCCTGAAGGGCCCGAGTTCGTCCATACGCTTAACGGCTCAGGCCTCGCCGTAGGAAGGACTGTCGTCGCCATCCTGGAGAACTACCAGCGCGAGGATGGTAGCGTCGAGATCCCGGAGGTTTTAAGGCCGTACATGGGCGGGGCGACAGAGATCAAAAAACAGTGACCGTACATTACGGTCCCTTTCATTCTTTTTTAACTGGATGTTCTATCGCCATGTACCATAAAGCGCACGAAGGCGAACAAGGTACACCAGTTTCCACCACGAAGGGCGCAAAGGCGAATAAGGACCACAAATTTTTTAAGTATATGTTAATCTTCTAAAAAGTCCTTTGAGTACCCTCGAGCCCATAGAGCGCTCCCATGAAAAACTTTTAGATGGTTTCTTTTAAAATGGACATATTACATCTGTTCTGTGATTGAGTTCTGGCGTTGTTCCTGTCGGATGGCAGGTAGACACGTAACCTCACAGAAACACGGAAACACAAATTTTTTTATATGATCTTTTAAGATCTCTAAATCACAAAAAATGCTCACCAAATCACAAAGGCTCTAGTATCACCGTCAACGCGCTAAAGTCTCAAATGCACGGCTTAATGCTCGAAGTGCTCTAATCCACTAACGCTAAAACAAGACCCGAAGATTCTCCAAGGCACTAAAATTTAATATCCCGGTTTGTGTATCCCTGATCCCATCAAGGATTATATCGATCATGTAAGCGTCAACCGTGCAATTAAATTTTCGTGCCCTTGGAGAATCTTCGGGTCTTGTTTTAGCGTTGGTGACTTAGAGAGGTTGGTGCGTTGAGCCGAGCGTTAGAGGTGTTAGAGCATTGACGGTGATACTAGAGCCTTTGTGATTTGGTGAGCATTTTTGGTGCTTTTTGAGCTCTTAAAATATCATATAAAAAATTTTTGTGTTTCCGTGTTTCTGTGAAATTACGTGTCTACCTGCCATCCGACAGGCACAACCATAAAAAACTTCATCTTAAAGACCGGGTAAGTACGACACGTTCTTTCATTCTTAAAACCTGAGCAATACCCCGCTCATCAAAGATTTCGTGGTGAAAAATAGTGGACCTTCGAGCCCATAGAGCGCTTTACAATGAACTTAGTCTTCTGACGGCAGTACATCTTCACGGCCGCAGAGAACATCATCAACTACTTTTAAGTTAACAAGAAGATCATCCAGCGTCGTTAGCATTGAACCCAGACTGTCAGAACTAACAGTGGTGATGACTCTGCCTTTTTCAGGCACTGTCTTGATATTTTCCAGGTTGTCCACGCTGATGGCGCGGGAAGTGAGTTCCGCGTTATCGGTCTCGATGACCATATACGCCCTACACTTTACCACTTAACTGCCCCCTCACAATCCTGTTGACAGCGTTAAGGAACTCCAGTTCCTGGCCGGCGGGTATTGAAGCGCCGGACGCAATGTTATGGCCGCCGCCGTTGCCTCCAACGGCTTTTGCGCCCTCGCGGACCGCGACTGAAAGGTCCAGGCCGTTCCTTATTAGCTCTGCAGTGCCTCTTGCCGATATTTTGATCTTTCCATTCTCCCGGTTAAGGACTATGACAGGCTTATCCGTCATTACATAGCGGATAACCGTCGAGGCTATGGCACCGGTGACATCGCTGCTTTCTATATCGATGTAACGTAGAGAGCCCATATCTTTTATACGGCCTATTGCGTCGCTAAGGGCATCCAGGATCTGCCGGGAATAGTCAAACCTCTTTGACTCTGCTTGGGCCATAGCGGACTCGTCTCTCAGGCATATCGACAGCCCCAGTGCAGGCTCATCCATTTTGCCGCATGAATTAACCGTATTAGTAAAATCGTAAATATCTTTAATGAGTTCCTTGTTCAGGAGATAAACGTCCCCGAACAACGCCTCTAAAGAATCCGGCGGGGATCTTTTAAGCAGCATTTGGGATAGCGCGCTGCTGAGACGCTTAAGGTCTTCACCGTTGAGCGTCTCAATCTTTCCGGATAGTTGCAGTTCGCTTAAAAATTTCACGGTATCTTTGTGACTTCCCGAAAAATCAAAATAAGGATCTATGGAATATTCAAGGACTTTATCAAGGTCCCCTCTGCCCAGCTTTAAGCCTTTTTCTACTGAGATCACGCCGCTTTTGATCGCTTCGTCTAGAATGTCCTTGTTGGGACCGATCATCTTTTGCTTATCGCCTATGGCGCCGGATATCGCAAGTCCTGCCAGGTCTACGTTGTCCCCGAGTATCCTTGCCAGAGAATAGGTGACGCCGGAAGCGGATACCTCTATCGCACCGTCCAGTCCCAGCATGTGAGGATTTACCTGAATGTTCTTATGCTCGCCATGAGGGACGTGATGGTCAAGGATCACGGCATCGAACATATTTACAATATCGGGATGCCCGGAACCCATGTCACAAAAAATGACGGGCTCTGACGGATCGAGCTTATCGATGATAGAATGGTCAAGGTTGCTGATAATGGTCGCTTGAAAATTAATGTTAAGGCGCTGTAAGGCCTGACATATAATTCCACAAGCTGTGATCCCATCAGCATCGTGATGGGACACAACTCGTATGAATTTATGTTCTTTGATCTTTTCCGCTGCAGGTTTCGCGATACCGGAAAGTTCAGCGAGCTTTGACATCGCGATCCCGTTTGAAGCCTTATCTCGATATAAGGATCTCTGCGGTTGCCGGGGAGTATACCCAGTCCATCGGTAATACACCGGATGCGTGGTAGTATTTTACGAGCCTTCTTATCTTAGACTCGGTAAGCTGTAAAGCTCTCTTGTTGTGAAGATCGTGGTGGTTCTCGGCAAGGTGCTTGTGCAGGCCGATAGCCTTCTTTATGAGGTTCGTCAGGTCTTCCGGTAACTTGGGTCCGACGTTGTTTTCCTTCAGGATCTTTGATACTTTCTTGCCTGTGACCTGCTTTATGTCAGGAACGCCATACTTGTCCCTTAAAGTTATGCCGATCACGCTGGTCGGAACGTTCTGGGACGCCATGCCCGTAACTAACTTCTCTACTTCTTCCTTCTTCATTGTTAACCATGCGGGAGAGGCTTTCCTTACAGGCTTTGTTGATTTTGCCCTTCCCTTTCTGCGAGTATGCATTTTAGCCATAATAACCCTCTAATAATCTTAAATTTTTTAATATCTCTGTATAGTGATGAATTTACAGTTCAATACGTGGCGAAGATGTAGTTTAATATGTGGCCTAGCATATATAATTTTTGCCAGAGAACGAGCAATAGGACCAATACCGGGACATAATTTTATCATACATGCCGGGTCATTATGCTGATCACGTTTATACGACTATGAATTCTAAGCTGTGTATCCAGTAGCTCACTTGTGCGTACGATCATTGTCGAATATTAATGTGAAGTAATACGCTGCACATCGATATGATACGCTACCTGCCCGACCATTAACATACTACACGACAATAAATGTTTTAACCATCATACGGGACACTGCACCGGGTTGACAAACGTGAAAAGCAGATGGAATATTGGAGAGCCGGGATATTACCTGGCTCATTTCCTGTACCCCCTACTTGAAGCGGACAAAAATAGCTTATATATTTTTAGCCTGCTGCATCGACTTCCATTTCGCCGCTATGAATTCCCTGATCAGCTTTGCGCCAAGGACGGATGTCACGTCGCCGCTATCATATTCCGGCGATATCTCCACGACATCAAAGCCCACAGTTCTCGGTGCGAAGTGCCTGATGACGGTCCTGACCTGCCTCGGCGTCATGCCGAAAGGCTCAGGCGTCCCCAGACCAGGAGCATATGCCGGGTCGATGGCATCCATATCAAGTGAAAGATAGATCCTGTCACAGCCAGCCAGATAGCTATCGGCTTCCTCAAGGATCGAATCTATGCCCATGGAATCTACCTGGTTCGCGGTGAATACTTTAATGGAGTCATTCTGTCTGATATAGTCCCATTCTTCCTTCGGGCCGCTCCTTATGCCTATCGAGACATATTTATCGGCCAGGTCCTCGATCACATGCCGCGATACGCAGGCATGGCTGTGCTTGACGCCGCCATATTCCGGCCTCAGGTCACAGTGGGCATCCATTACGACGAACCCTATCTTTTCATTGTAGGCTTTAACGCAAGGATAGGTAAGCGAGTGCTCTCCGCCCATCATGATGGGTATTTTGCCCGCTTTCACTATCTCCGAAGCGCGCTCGTACACGACCTCGAGAGTCTCATCCACGTTGACATAGGTATCACAGTCGCCCATATCGTGTATGGGGACGTCATCCAGATCGACGTCAAGGTCCTGGTTATATGTCTCGAAGTTGTAAGATACTTTCCGCATAGTCATCGGCGCCCATCTTGAACCCATCCTGAAGGATGAGGTCCTGTCGTAGGGCACGCCGTAGATCACGAACTCCGCTTCGTCAAATGACTCGTTCGCCTCGGCGAAAAGATTAAGGTTCATAGTTTTTTATCCCTGCAGGATCATCTCATCTGGATCTTCATCTTGCCCATGCTGGAGATGTACTGTATCTCCTCACCCTGGACGACCTTGTCCTTTAAGTCCTCTGGTATTGGAAGCTCGAAGGTCGAGAAATCAGAAGTATCCATGAGCTGGGCTACGTCGCCCGATATGGAAAGTACCTGTGCGGACTTTCTCTCTACGACCGGCACATATATCCTTGCGCTGACCGGCTGGACAATGGACCTCTTGGATCCGTCGAATATGCCGACTGCATCAACTCTTGCCTTTGCTGCACCGTGCTTTCCGGGCTTGGAGTGCTGGACCGACACTGCGACACATGGTTCTTCATCGATCAGTAAGTACTTTCCTTCCTTAACGCTACCCAATTCTGATTGCTGCTTCATTGAAATTTCCTCCGTGATTTATTAACATTAATAAGCATTGAATAGATCTAATATCCAATTTCAAAGGCCTTGACCACTCTTTTAATAACAGTAGACAAAGCCGGCTAGGCTAACTATTAACACAATCCCGTATAAATATTTAATGCAAGTATCGATAAGTAAGCCCATAAAGAAATAAGTTTAGCGTCTTATTATACTTTTATCGCAAATGTAGCAAATAACTGGATATCCATTAAATACTTAAAAAGCGGAGAAATATAGAGTTCGTCCTTTGATCGATAAGGGAGCTTTAATCATAAATACCTCAATCCAAATGTTAAACCGCAAAGAGAATATAGCCCATAAGCGCAAAATATTTACCAGCACTAAATCAAGGTTACTTTCATGAAAGCGAATTCGGTCGGCATTATCACAAGGCTTGATGTTAAGGACCCGAAGAACATCATTTCGTCCTTCGTCAAGCACTTATCATTTAAGGTAAAGATATTTGTCGATCCGGTGACTGCCGCAATGACAGGCATAAAGGATGTCACCGAGGTCGATGAAATGTATGCTGACCTTATCCTTATTTTCGGCGGCGATGGCACGATATTGAGAACTTTACAGCTACTCCCGAAGCCGACACCGATACTCGGGATAAATATGGGCGAGGTAGGGTTCTTAACAGTGGTTGACCCGGAAAGCGCTTTTTACATGATCGATGACATTATCGAGAACTTTGAGATCGTGGAAAGGTCAAGACTTGCCGTAAAGCTGAACGAGTTCGAGCTTCCGAGCGCGATGAACGAGGCGGTCATCATAACCTCCAGGCCGGCAAAGATATCGAGGTTCAGGATATATATTGATGATAAGCTTATGGAAGATATTCGCGCCGATGGTGTTGTCATAGCTACGCCGACGGGCTCTACTGCCTATGCCATGAGCGCGGGAGGGCCGATAGTCGATCCCCGTGTCAACGCTTTCATAATCGTGCCGCTCGCGCCGTACAAGCTCTCGGCAAGGCCGTGGGTAGTGCCCGCATCCAGCGAGATAAGGCTGGAGCTGTTAAGGGAAGAAAAGGAGTCTATGGTGGTCATCGACGGGCAGTACACCGCAAATATCACGAAAAACGACGTACTGACTTTTACGAAATGTGAGTCGCCAGCCATTTTCGTAAAGTTTGGCGACAAATTCTATGACCTGGTCAGGGAGAAACTAACATAGATCATCATGAGATAAAACGGACCTTAATAAGCCAGGTCGTTTCAAATTATGAGCGTTTTTCCGTATCACTTTTTATTTATCACTGCGCTTTCAGGATCAAGGCCGCTCCACTTTACAGTATAACCAAGCAGCTTTAATACAGGATCGGCAGCAGATATGCCTTTTGAGTTGATGGTCTTTACAGCTTCATGATACGGCATTGTGTTTTTAAGGGACGTTTCCAGTCCTTTAATCAACACTTTACTGACGAGCTCATCGCCGGCGATCACATATCCGTTAATCCCGGGGCTCTCCGCATATATCCTGATCGAGTCCGAGGGGATATGTTCCCTTTCTGCAATAACTGCGACAGAGATGACATCACCTGTAAGAGTTAATTCCATGCCCGCAATTTTTTCCAGCCCCTTTCTTATCAGCACATCATCAAACTCTTTTAGCCGGTCCAAAATTTGTTTTAACGGTATCTTTTTATCAAAGAATATGACGTCCCCGATGATATCTTTTAGAGCATCGCATGCCATCTTTGAATTTACTAGGACTATCAGGTTCTTATCCTTTATCTCATGGAGTTTTTCGGATTTTTTCCTGAGATAATCCGCTGTCCAAAAGCCGGCTATCTCTATGTATACTTTGATTCCGTCCTTCTCAAGTAAAAAGTCGGGTATGTAAAGACGTTTTCCCGTTATCAAAGGCTCGGGTTCTCTTATTATGCTCCAGCCGGTGCCGGCGTTGACGAACGATTCATAAAACCGCTCTTCTGGCTCACTGTCAAAACTAATATCCTCCTGATACATCAGGTCACCGAAAAGGTGTCGGCAGCCTTTTTCTGACATGCGGAAATGATATATGCGGGGCTCTCCGGAATAGTCCTTTCTAACGATGGAAGCTTCCATCTCCCATCCCGGAGCCATCACAATAAACGGCAGCAGCCTTGCTAAAGAGGTCCCATATCGTTCCGTCATTTTCAGGGCGGATACAGGGCCGTCTAGGGATATTTCAACACGGCCGTCCAGATATCTCGCATCATACATCAGGCCAAGTCTTTTAACGTTGCGTAATATGTCTTGATGGTTCCCTGATGCTGTGAATCTGAGATCTACGGCTTTAAACAATAATGTCTGAGCTATGGAAAGATTATACCTGTATACCAACTCTGCAGGAGTCAAAGGCGTGAACTGTTTCAGAAGAAGCTCGTTCTCGAGATCGGCATACATGGACGCTTCGACTTCCTTTTCAGTCATTTCCAGTATTCCTGCAGCTTCTTTTATGGCCGATGACCTCTGTGCATCTGATATCACAGGGAATTGCCTGGCTGCTACTCTGAAGACGGTCTGGCGTATCTCTACGGGGTCCAGAGAGCTTTCCACGACAAGCTCGCATCTTCTTTCCAGCAGCGCGACAAGGCCTCGTACAAGCCGGTAGTCGAATCCCTGGTCCTCCATTTCCTCAAGAATATCCTTCAATTCGCCCAGCTTCTTTCCCGTGCTGTCTTTGAAGATGCCGATCATATCACCGGCAAGCTCAAGGTACTCTTCCGAGGGCTCGATGAAGATAGGGGATATTTCGCCTCTCCATACCTTTGTCTTTAAAAGTTCCGACGGCAGCATTATTTATCCACCGCCTCGTTTCTTCTTCTTGAAGAGCCTTCTTCCATCGTGCTTTTCGATATTATCTCATACAGGACGGCTTTTTTATCGCCCTTTTTCCGCAGTATACGTCCTAGCCTCTGTATGAACTCCCTCTTACTGCCGCTTCCGCTCAGGATGACGCCTACATTAGCGTCAGGAACGTCGACGCCCTCGTCAAGCACTTTTGACGTTACGAGAACCCGATATTCCCCGGTCCGGAACTTTGACAGGTTAGCTGTCCTTTCATCCTTTCGTGTGGTATAGGTGATGAAAGGTATAAGGAACTCCCGAGAAATGCGATAGACCAGGTCATTATGTTCCGTGAATATCAGCACCCTGTCATCCGGGCCCGAATGCTTACTGAGTATTTCCGACAGGGTCTTAAGTTTGGACGAGGAATTTAAAGCAGTAAGCCTTGCCCTGTGCCTGGCCAGGATGGCATCTCTAGCGGCCCTGTCCCTTCCGCTTCTCATGACAAGTCTCTCAAAATCCCGGGGAGTCCTGAGTATGATATTATTATCGCTCAGGTATTTCCTGTAAGCGTCATAGTTCGTGCGGTATTGTTCCTCTTCATCGGGGAGTAATTTTACATGGATACGCTTCAGGTCAAAGTTCGCGAGGTGGACGCCCTCCATGCTCTCCACGCTAATCTCGAAAATCTTACCGCCTATCAGCCTGGAAAGCTCTTTGTGAAGACCATCAGGCCTTTCATAGGTGGCCGTCAGCCCCATCCGCGCGGGACATGCGAACATCTCGGCTATACTGGAATATCCCGGCGAAGGTAAATGATGCGCTTCGTCAAAAACGATAAGCCTGAACCTGTTCCCGAGCTCTGATGCCCGGATATATGCCGTATCATAAGTCGCGACCGTTACAGGGCCCAGCTTATGCTCATCGCCGCAATAAGTTCCTGCCTCGATGCCGAACTCATCCTCGATCTTCGCCTTCCACTGGTCTAGTAGATCCAGCGTCGGCACTATGATTATAGCAGGATTTGATATGGAGACCGCTTTTAATGCAATAAGGGTCTTTCCGGAGCCTGTCGGTAATACCAGGGCACCCCATTTTTCAGCCCTCAGCCATGCTGCGATAGCATTATCCTGATAATCGCGAAGGACCGTATTCATCCTGAGCTCCGGGCAGGGCACCGGGTCGAGGACATCGTCCTTATATGAAAAACCGGATGCGTCCAGGTATGTTTTAATATCCCTGTAGTACAGGGCCTGGGCACGGTACGCTTCCACCCTTTTGTCCCAGAATGAGTTAGGGACCTTGATACTCCCCTTTATGAGAATTGTGCCCTTATCGAAGGTAAGATGGATCATTGTCTATAAAAAGGTAGGAAATTAAATAAATTTTCTGTAATGTAATATTCGACGATCATGAGAATCGTTAATATTTTGAAATAAAAGGTATGGATTAAAAAGATCAGTCAAGGATTAGTTTCACTTTATCCCCTATCTTTATCCCGTGTTCCTCGCAAAAACCGCCATTGACCTCTATCACACATATACATTCATCACATGGCTCCAGCGGTGTAGTATCAAAGGGTACTGCCTTATATTTTATATCTACAACGGTCCCGTCATCGTTAATATAGATCATATCAAGCGGGATCAAGGTGTTTTTCATCCAGAAGGCGTGCTTTGCAGGATAGTCAAAAACGAATATCATCCCGGAATCGCTATCCAGGTAAGTACGATTCATCAGCCCTTCCATCCTTTTCTCGTGAGTGTCGGCAACTTCCAGGCTTATTTTAACAGGCTTATTATCCGAAGTGTATACTACGGCATTAGGAGTGACGGACTCCCATCCATATGAGACGAACTGAAACGCCATTATCAATATAATAATTCCAATAAAAGCGATAACTATCACTTTCAGAGAGTTTTTCATAATAAGATGTATCTTATCAATGGATTTAAAGCTTAACGATATTAGATGCGTCCCAGCCTGGACATATATGAGGCCCAGGATAAGTATGCCTGCTGGAACTGGCCTTCACTGATCACAGGCTTGACCCCTTTCCACCTTTCCTGCAGGAAACTAATGCCTGCCGGGGAGTTATGTAAACACCTCATACCCTGACATGCTCCGAACCCGACGCGATTATATTTAGAGATATCTACGCCGTTTAAAAAGTCCATAGGTATGAGTCGATCGACAGCGCTCTCGCAGTTACAAATGATCTTTGTCGGTGGATCCTTCTTAAAAACGTCAGGCAACGGCGTTTTTGTGCTGCATTTTCCGCTGGCTCCGAGAAGCCGCATCGCCAGGTCCGAGACCTTCTCCGCGACAAGCCTGTAAGTGGTCAATTTTCCGCCGGCGACCGTGATCGACCCGCCGTCCTCCAGTATTTGATAGTCTCTCGAAAGGCTCCTGCCGTCACCGCTGCCGAGCAGAGGCCTGATACCCGAAAAAGCTCTGATGACTCGGGCATACTTCACTGAAGGCAGAAGCATCGAAGCTTCTCGTATCAATTCCTTAAACTCGTCCCTCGTCGGTACTGTGCTTATCGAGTTTGAAGATGTTGTGCCTATCAAGGACGTCGTATGGCATGGGACAATAATATCGCCGTTAGTCGGCGGCCTCATCCGGTTCAGGATAATATCGCTGACTCTTCTCTCGGTAACGAGTAAGGTTCCCTTATTTGGCTGTACAGGTAACGTTTTACGACCTGAAGACCTCAGCAGCCTCTCACATTCATGGCCGGTAGCATTAACTACGATCTCGCCGGTTATCCTGCTCCCGTCGTCCAGGATCACTGAGCTTTCATCGATATTGATGACGCTCTTACCGATGATGATCTCAGCCCCGTTCTTGTATGCGTCGTACATGTTCGCTAGTGTCAGAAGGAACGGATCAATTCTAGCGTCATTGGTCCGGATACATCGTATGGCGGCAGAGTTAGGGGAATCTGACGGGGATATCTCCTCTACAGGTATTCCCGATATTTTACACGATGGGATAAGAACATCCCCGTATGCGGCATCATCTTCTGTTATCGCTAAAAAAAGGCCTCCGGTATCTTCGATACATTCCGAAGCGATGTCTTTCAGGACAAGGTTCTCCTCAGCGCATTCTCTGGCAGAGCCGGCGTCCTTTACGGCATATCTTGCCCCGGAATGAAGCAGGCCGTGGCATCTTCCTGTGGCGGACGCCGCAGGTGAATGCTTTTCTATGAGAGTAACGCTCATGCCTCTTAAGGTAAGGTCCCTGGCTATTCCGGCGCCGGTTATGCCTCCGCCGATCACGATAACATTTTTCATCCGTACTTTTAAAAGGACCGTATTCACATAAAACTTTTGAGGCGCTCTGCATCCTTCTAAGCGACCACTAATAATTCTATAAGTAACTCAAAAATCGCTAAAATCATTATGATAAAAATCATTTTCCGTTATTAGGCAAGCCGTTCATTTTTATCTTTAAATACTGGATTTATAGTGTAAAGCTCCTTCATGACATGGAAAGAATATATATGTTAAAAAATGGTATTAATTCCTGAGGAGCTATAAGGAACCAAATCATGTCGTACAAAGGTGAGTTCTGTCCTCATGACCCTGACATTTTCTGTCAGGAAGATCTCTGCGCCAATTGCTTCATTTACTTTACAATAATTGAGGCAAATAAGCCAGGGAGTAAAAATAGCGCCTTATGCATATGATAGGGTGACAGGGAACATTTTTATGTGATATTGTCTATTATGGACTTACAATTTTGAAATTAGTTATTTGATACAGTTTTTTTCATCAAATCGTTTTAATATTTGAGATAGGAATAATGCCGTTATTCCTTATGGAATCAGAACTTATCATCCTGATCCGGTAATCGGGACATTCAAGTATCTCCGAAGATATTTTTTCCCATCGCTCCCCCGGAGCCAGCACTATAGAAGAGCCGCCATAATTCAGCTTGATCGTACCGTTATCCATGATATCTTCCACTATGAGGTCCCCGAACTTTTCAGGTGTCGAATATACCCCGAAGATCATGTTCGAAACTCCGTAGCCGGCATCCTGGACCATATTTTCCCCGACACCGAGTAATGCTTTTAAAGAGCCTTTATCCGATAACCCTATATTTCCCGTCAATGACCGATTCCCGGCATCATAATGATATATGGAACCTTCAAGAGCCTGGCGGGGATAATCACCGCTGATAAGCTTACCCCGGGTATGGTTTAAATGCTCGATAAAGACTATGGAATTTTCATTATACGCAGGAGCCGTTATCTGTTCATATGCGATGCATGCGCCCGGTAAAATGAGCATCAATGCGATAAGAGATGCCGTAAGCTTCCATTTTTTCATTCCAACATACCACCCGTATCATTTTATCGTGTTCGTGTTTTTCACCCGGCTTAGTATCCCCGGACAGGCAAAGGACACGTAATACATGTTTTTGGGACGTTGTTTCATGAGACCATGCGGTATCGGCTAAACCCGGTCATGGGCGCATCCATTGACCGTTGCCAGAAATTTTTGAATATCCGAAAAAACATACTTAAAGCATATGGCCCTCAGGGGTGCCGGGAATATCCTAAATGATGTTATTGAGAATGGAACGATAAAAATTATTTCCAAATTTTTATTTAATTCCATGATTTAGTGTATATTTGGTATGGATATATAAGTAATCATTAATTATATCGACGATAACAGCATTTATCGATTAAATTTGGATTATAATAAATCGACAATTTATAGATTCTGTATCAATTGCTCAAAAATATATGTAAAAAAGATGAATAGAAGATGCTCATTCAAGAACAGTGTGTCTCATCTTTAGATGAGATTCGTCAACGCCCTTGACGATCATCAGCTTTGCTATGAAACTGTCTAAGAATACTGCTGTCGTGAGCTCGAAAACGGTCCCCAGCGGAGTGAGGGATTTATGGTCGCCGCTTAGCTGCCTTTCCATATACTCCGTCTCATTAGTGCGCCTGGAGTTTGAGTCGACCAATACGACAAGGTCTGACATCCTTCCGAGCACGGACTCCCTGTTAGACGTTACCGTTATGACCTTTACATTTAGCTTCTTACATATCTCTCCGAACTCGGATATTGTACGGGTGTTACCTGAGCCGGATATCGCGATCACGACATCGCCTGCCGATACAGCAGGGGTTATGATCTCGCCTACGACATATACCTGGTACCCGATATGCATCAATCTCATGGCAAAGGACTTTGCTACAAGGCCGCTTCTCCCGGCCCCCATTACAAAAATACGATTGGCGGAGTTTAAAAGGTTCGCAAATTCATCCATGGTCTCATCATCGATGGACTCGGACATATTCCTGAGATGATCGGCCAGTACATTAATAGTCGCATGCATTATCCGGTTAGAATCTAATGATTTATTATCAATATACTTGGGGTCTTGAGGTGCTTTAACGGTCAAATCTTGCATATTACGGCCTCTAATCGTTTAGGGTGCGTCGATGGTTGTGCAATTATTTGAAGAACTCCTTTAAATAGCTTTTCCATAAAAACACCCTGCAGGACAAACGAATAAAATAGACGCACATTTATAATCTATTGTAAATTATTTTCCCGTAACGCTTCTAAAATAGACCGTTAGTTTTCCTTGTTAGCCTCTATCACCTGAAGCCGCCAGCTATTGCATGCGCTTAACTCTTCAAACAGCTGGTTTATCTTTGGCTCGTTACCGTCCCACAGCAGGGAAAGGTCAGTGTCGGCGGCCTTCAGTTTCTCGATGATGCTTATCGCAAGCCTTCTCAGTGCTTTTTTCCTGGAGAAAGGCACATTGAATATCGTCTTATAGCCCTCATCGGATTTTGAATAGGAGACCACGACATAATCATCCATCCGGTAGCGGTTAATGTCTGAGTAAGGGCAGATAGTCTCATACTCATAGAAAAGTGTCGAATCGACCTTTGAAAATGATAAAAGGATGCTTGCGAGGGTGTCCCTTTCGACATCCTTCCTGAGATATATCGTGACCTTGCCGATCGTACAGGTGATACGGGCACTCTTATCATGACGCTCCATGATATAAAGCGTCGTGTCGGTCTTTGTATCTATCTCAGCTGTCGTGATACTTCCCCCGCTTATGCAAATATTCAGCGTTTACACTATGACATGTTCTAAGGAATTTAATGATATTTATCTAATATATCTGATAGTTTTCGCCTGGTCTCAACGGGTATCGCATCAGGGCTCGTGGCTATGGCACCGCAGAGCGCGCTCTGGCACCTGCAGGAGCTGATCTCAGGTATCCGGGTGATTGACTCTTTAATGATGTCCTGTACCGCTTTTTCATTTTTCACTGCATTTTCTATGACCTGCTCTTTTGATAGAAAAGTGGAAAATGAGACTATAATAAAAAATAAAGGCATCAAGAGATGCCCAACATTTTACCTTACTTTAGCGCCCGGCTCTGAAGACTTCTCCGGCACAAGCAGAGTCGCGCCATGGGAATCAGCCGCGAGTATCATGCCATTCGATTCAATGCCCATGATCTTTGCAGGCTTCAGGTTGGCGATGACTATCACGGTCTTGCCGACCATCTCTTCCGGCGTGTACTGTTCTGCTATTCCCGACAGTATCTGGCGGGGCTGAGGCTCACCGAGGTCGACCATGTTCTTCAAGAGCTTTTTGCTTCCCTTGACACGCTCGCTCGCTAATATCTTACCCACTCTAAGGTCCATCTTCGCGAAATCGTCGATGGTTATGATCTCCGGCTTCTGCTCCTCTTCGGCCTTCTTGCCTGCGCCTTTCGCGTCCGCCGCCCTGACCCTGTCCTCGAGTATTTTTTCCATCTCCGCTATCTTTTTATCCTCCAGTTTTGAGAACAGAATGGCAGGCTTGCCTCTCTTTAAGCCGGCATCATACGGAACTAAAGCATCGTCGATCGTAGCGTTGACCAGCGAGCCTTTCTCATAGCCGATCATCGTCCATATCTCTTCTGCCTTTTCAGGTATGGTCGGCTCTGCAAGTATAGCCAGTGCCTTTACTATCTGCATACAGTTATACAGTACTGCCTCGCAAGCCGCGGGATCCTCTTTTATGAGTTTCCAGGGCTCATGGCTCTGGAAATAGGTATTTCCAAAGTCCGCCAGAGTGATTATCGAGTCGCAGATCTTCTTGAACTCGTAGTTATCCAGCTCTGACTTTGTCACATCCGCTGCGATCTTTATAGCGTCCATGACGCCCGGCTCTATCTCTCCCTTGATGTCGACGTTCTTAGACTCGATGAACGTGAGCACCCTGTTCACGAAATTGCCGAAGCTTCCTACAAGCTCTTTATTGACCTTCATCTGGAACTCTTTCCAGGAGAAGTTTATGTCTTTGGTATGGGACGTGTAGCTAAGGATATAGTACCTGAGAAGGTCGGGATGGAAACCGTGTGCGAGATAGTCGTCCTGGACCCATACTATGTAGCCTCTGCTCTTAGAGAATTTTTTATCGTTGACCTTGATCATTCCCGAAGCGACAACACCCCACGGAAGAGTGTAGTTCGCCCCCTTTAGCATCGCGGGCCAGAATATGCAGTGGTGGTAGATTATGTCCCCGCCTATGAAATGTATGATACGGGAGTCGCCTTTCCAGATCTCCTCCCAGTTCCTGCCCGCCGATCTCATATATTCCTCGGTGAAGGCGATATACCCTATCGGAGCATCCACCCACACGTATACGACAAGCTCATCATGCCCGGGGTATTTGACACCCCATTCAAGGTTCCTGGTTATGCACCAGTCTTTAAGGTCTTTCGCCCATTCCTTCGCATAGTTTACTGCATTGGGTGTCGCGTGCAGCGTATCAAGATACTCCGTCAGGAACTGCCCGAACTCGGATAACTTAAAGAAGAAATGCTCCTGTGTCCTCATTTCTGCATTTGAGCCGCATACCCTGCATTTCGGATCCTTGATCTCTCCGGGCTCCAGATGGCGCTGGCAGCCGATATCGCATTCGTCGCCCCTGGCGGTCTGGCCGCAGTACGGGCATATGCCTTCGACGTAGCGGTCAGGCAGCCCTCTGGCACATTTGGGGCAGTATGCTATGCTGATGTTTTTAGGATAGACGTAGCCGTTCTCCTCCAGGTCAAGGACGATGGAACGGGTCCTTTCATGGTTGGTAATATCGTCGGTGCTGCCATACCTGTTGAAATTTATACCCATCTTTTTAAATATCTCATCGAAATGAACGTGATATTTTTTAACCAGTTCAGCCGGCGTGATCTTCTGTTCCTCCGCATTGACCACGATAGGGGTGCCATGAGTGTCAGAACCGCAAACGAAAACCGTATCCTGGCCCATCTTCCTTAAGGTCCTCACGAACATGTCAGCCGGTATATACGTCCTGAGGTGGCCGATGTGACAGGAGCCGTTGGCGTACGGCAGCCCGCAGGTCACCAATACTGGTTGTTTGCAAGGGAAGTTTGACATTAATATTCTCCTCTATATGTTTATGTCATTAAGATACTGATCAGTTATAAACGAACTAAATCCAGTATACGTGGCTAGTATAGTATAAAGGTTACTATGCTATCGGGTATAGATACGAAGCTTATAATGATTTATACCAGACGTTCATGCTTTCGAATGAGCCGCATATATTAGTATTGTTGATCAAGGTCCCGCCATACCTATATCCTGACCTTGAGAAGGTGCAGTTCATGGGCCCCGATACGGCACGGGCTATAGTGTAAGCCACTTTCATACTCATTTTTCGCATGTCATCTTCCATCGCTCCGAGAAGATATGTGGAGAGCCCTTTTCCCCTGTGCTCCGGCAGTGTCGCAAAATCAGTCATTTCCACGTTCTTTAGCTTAATGTCCATCTCTGAAGAAGATACTGCGACAGGCTTACCTTTCTCCCTTATACAGAAATACTTAAAATTCTCCTGCATTGTCCTTAGAATATAGGAAGGATCGAATACAGGGAAGGGATAAGTCTCGAACACTTTTTTATAGATCCCGGCAATGTCGTCAGCATCGGAGGGCTCCGCCAGTCCGAATGTATAGCCGGGGTCCAGCGAACGGGGCCTGGCTTCACAAGCGACCTTTAAAGCCGTCGACAGTGAAGATTTTATGGCAGGATCCCCGGAAAGCCTTGCTCTGCCTGGATCCAGATATTTGGCGAGAAAATATCCGTCTTCCCTGCCATTGTAAAATTTAGGTATCCTGGCCTCGACGACATATCCGTTCTTCAAAAATCTATTAATGGCAAGACCTACCACCTTTGCGAATATCTTCGTATAGCCGTTATTTCTTGCGAGCCCGTCCAGTACGGGTATTATATCAGGAATGTCTTCAAATGAAAGCTTCATCAGATATATACGGTCATTATAATGGCCGTGTTGTATGACGCTCTTACCTATCGTCGTAACAGTATCACTCATCTGCCCTTCTCTCCATGCGTGCCGTGTTTTCCGGGACAAGAGAGATGACCGGATCATGATCGCACATCAGCTTCGCTATGCCTACGGACTTTGATTCATCCCCGCCTTCAATGCTCATGTGCATGTTGCAGCCAGAGCAGTGGCCGTCGCAATATGGGGGCTTGTATGATTCAGGCTCCGTATAGGTGGTTATGACACCTTCGTAGTTCCTGAGCACGACCTTGTTGGCAGACCAGGATATCAGGTAGTTGGGCATCACAGGTATCTTTCCGCCCCCTCCCGGCGCATCTATAACGTATGTCGGGACAGCGAAGCCGCTTGTATGACCGATAAGGTTCTCTATGATCTCTATCCCTTTGGCCACGGACGTGCGGAAATGTGCCAGCCCTTCCGATAGGTCGCACTGGTACATGTAATATGGCCTGACCCGGTTCTTGACGAGCTTCCTGCAAAGCTGTTTCATGATCACCGGACAGTCGTTTACACCTGCCAGCAGCACTGTCTGGTTCCCGAGAGGGATACCTGCATCGGCAAGCTTCCTCAGCGCCTCGCGTGAAGAGTTCGTAAGTTCCTTGGGGTGGTTAAAGTGAGTGTTAATCCATAATGGCTGGTGCTTTTTTAGCATATCAACGAGCTCGTCCGTCACCCGATAAGGCAATACGACGGGCATCCTTGTGCCTATTCTCACTATCTCAACATGGGGTATGTTATCCAGCTCGGTCAGTATCCAGTCAAGATGATCATCGGGGAGCATGAACGGGTCCCCTCCCGAGAGAAGAACATCTCGTATCTCCGTATGGTCTTTAATGTATTCGATGGCCTTCCTGACCTCAGACTTATCTGGTATCGAGTCGATGTTCCCCACCCTTCTCTTTCTCGTGCAGTGCCTGCAATACATTGAGCAGACATTGCTGACGAGGAACAGCACACGATCCGGGTACCGGTGGGTGATGCATGGAGCCGGGCTGTCTTTGTCTTCAGCCAGTGGGTCTTCCATATCGCATTGTTCGACCAGAAGTTCCGAAGGTGAGGGAAAGCTCTGTTTGTACACGGGATCGTTTTTGTAATCGGCTGCATCGATCAGCGAAAGATAATAGGGGGTTATGCTGAGCGGGAATATACTAATGGTCTTTTCCAGCTCCGCCCTTTCCTCATCGTCAAATTTTATTCCGAGTAATTCCTCGAACGTGGGGATGTCGCGTATCGTATGCCTTACCTGCCACTTCCAGTCTTTCCAGTTAGAAATGACCGTGTCGGCATCGATTTTCTTTGCTATCATTTTCTGTGTGTTTGAAAAAATTTCCATATATTGACCTCCACGTCTCATGAACGTTAAACCTGACCTTATTTATAATTTTCCTAAAGAGGTGAAAGAAAAATTTTGATATTTAAAGAATTTAGCACTTACGCAATCCGTTTTTAATTTAATAAATTAAAAAATATACAAATAATTTTAAGTCGATATTATACAATTTATAAAAATCACATAACATAATTATTTGTTATTATTACAGATATCGAATAGTCTTAATTGATTTTATGACACGTTTTAAAAATTATATTTTTAATTTTATTAGATAGATCCTTTCACCTATCATTTTAATTACCAGGCCAATGTATGCCTTTCACATCATAAATACAATAACATGACCGGAGCGTTTCCAGGATAATATAATATCGAAAGGTTTAAATTTTACACAATAATTCAGATTAGAAAGCGTTTATCTTTGTGGGGCAAGTAATCATGAAAAGATCATCGGCACTTATTCCGGTAATAATTTTTATAATCTTATTCTCATGGGTATCAGTGGCATATAGCCAGGCAGTTCCTGAAAAGGCATGGGACCTGACCTTCGGCGGGCTTTACGAAGACAGGGGTTTCGGCATAGTAAAAGCACCTGACGGGGGTTATGTCAGTGTCGGAACGACAGTCAAGGACAGCAGCAGCTCTACTGACATATTTATTTTAAAGACAGATAGCGACGGGAACATTATATGGAACAAGACAATAGGCGGGCCCAGGCATGAGTGGGTTTATCATCTCATCAGGGATTCTGACGGAAATTATGTGCTGGCGGGCACCGCCATGTCCTCTAAACCCGCCGCCACCTGGGACGTCCTGTTAATAAAATTCGACGATAACGGGAACATCATCTGGCAAAAGGAATATGATACCGACTATATCGAGGTAGCTTTTAACGTCGCAGAAACTTCGGATAATAATTACGTTGTCACGGGATATATCTACCCGGATCCCCGTAACAACAGAGATTCTCAGGTCATTTTGATAAAGGTTGATAAGAACGGCGACCAGATATGGAAAAAGACCTATGGCGGAAGTTCGATCGACTGGGGTAAATACATAGTACAGACCTCTGAAGGAGGATTCCTCATCACCGGCTGGTCTGAGTCATTCGGCACAGGGGACCGTGACGTATATGTCATAAAGACAGATAAGGATGGCAACCTTGTGTGGCAGGAGAACTATGGAGGTACTGCCAATGATATGGGATACTGCGGTATCGAGACATCGGACGGATATCTTATCGGCGGGCACACGGCATCCATGGGAGCGGGCATGGATGATATTTACCTCCTGAAGATAAGGAAGAACGACGGCAGCGTCATCTGGGAAAAGACATACGGGGGTGCCGGTACCGATGTCGGTTGTACCATTATGCCCGTTAAAGATCATTTCATAGTAGCAGGAAGTACTTCCTCAAAAGGGAACGGAGGTTCGGACTATTACGTGTTCAGGATTGACGGGAACGGCAACCAGATATGGGACCTCACATATGGTTTTGAATACGAGGACGCATGCGCAGGTTTCTATGCGGATGAAAATACGATAGCCCTTACCGGACTAAGTCGTCCCGATAATACGACAGCGAATGCGCTTCTGGTGAAATACGGACAGGAACAAGAAACGTCCGCCCCTGTCGATCCGGTCGCACCCGTCGCGGCAGTTGTGGTAGGTTCGAGCGTAGGGTTGCTGGGGCTATTATGGGGTAAGATATCGGGCGCGTTAAACATAGAGGGTAGGTTATCGGATATCTTCAAAAAGGTATATGACTTCGTTTTCGGATACGTGAAAACGCACGTTAAGGCGCTATTATTCCGAAAGGAGTCACAGATGAGGAAAGTCCAGGCAACGCAGAGACATGCCTTTTTATTAGGTTTTTCCTCATATGAACTGCTCATTTTTGCCATAGCGTCAGTGATGCTGGGCATTTCATACATGATAGCTAAAGGCGAGGCGCTTCTGCCGAACTTTATAGCAATATATGTGTTCACAGGCGGAGTGGCGCTGATACTTCACGATCTGGCACACAGGTATTTCGCACACAAATACAGGGCTGTGTCCGAGTACAAGTTCTGGGGACTGGGCACCATAGCCATGTTCCTGACCGCGTTCTTCTTCGGCATAGTTTATGCCCTGCCTGCCAGGACCGTGATCAATAACCAGAAAGACCTAAAGCAAAATGAACTGGGCACCATATTCCTCGCGGGACCCGCAGTGAGCTTCGTCATCGCACTGGTATTTTTGGCCGCGTCAGCGCTCGGCGGGATATTCTGGGAGATAGGAATGCTGGGATTCTCGATGAACCTGCTGTCCGCCGTATACAGCCTTATGCCATTTGACCCGATGGACGGGAATAAAGTATTGAAATGGGATAAGGTAAAATGGGGAGCGATATTCGTCCCCGTGCTGGTAATATACCTGATCATAAAGATCTTTATGCCGTAAAGATGGCCTGCGCGGCCATCTTAAATGGCCGTGGGCCGGTCAACTTCGAATGATACTCTCGATCGCAGGAATATGAACCCGGCCATGCAAAGGATAGCTATTCCGCCCAGTATGATCCACATCATCTCTATCCGGGCCGAGTAAAAGTCCATAAGGTACCCGCCAACCATCGGCCCGAACGCTATTCCGCCGTTGCTCAGCACTCCTGCCACGCTCATATATCTCCCCCGCATATCGGAGGGTGCCATCTGCGCGACGATAGCCATCGACGGCGGGGTGATGACCAGTTCTCCGACGCTTATGATGAACATCGCGAACAACAGCCCCCGGAAGTCCGTACAGAAGCCCACTATCACGAACCCGATCGCATAGATGGACGACCCTGCGGCCAGGGACGTCGTCAGCCTGAAATGTTCAAGATATCGCGCCACAGGGTACTGGAAGAATACTATCATAAGCCCGTTCAGCGAGAACAGCAGGCCTATCTGCGACTCCGGCACGTTTGCGAATATACCCGAATATGAGCTGAAGGTGGTCATCATCTGCGAGTATACCAGCATGATCAGTCCCGATACAGCGCAGAATATGATGAATGGCCTGTCCATCCAGGGAGACATATGTTCCAGGCGTATCAACTTTCCCGTGATACCGGGCAGCGTATCCCTCAAGATCACCAGTGATATTATCATGTATATCCCGCTGGTGACGGCAGTCATGAAGAACATCAGCGAGTATGAGTGCATCGCCATTATTCCGCCAATAACAGGGCCTATGGCGAAACCGAGATTAGCTCCTATCCGGATCAGGCTAAAAGCCCCGATCCTTTCTCCGGGCCCTGCGACATCGGCCACCATGACCTGGGGGATGTTACGATAAAGCCCGCCTGCGATCTCCCTCAATGTCAACAATATCAGGAATTCATCGTACCCCGCATCGGAGATCACAGCGAACCCCAGCAGGGTAAAAGCTACCATCTGTATGAGCAGCCCTATGTTCATCATTATTTTTCGGCCGACACGGTCGCATAGTTCTCCGCTTACGACCTGAGTTAAGGCACCTGCCACTGCCGCCACCATAAGTGCGAACCCTACGCTTCCCATGGGTATTCCTTTATAGCCGTAGAGATAAAGCGAGATGAAAGGGTAGGCTATCGAAAAGCCGAAAGCGTTTATCAAAGAGCCTATGACAAGTACCCAAATCTGCCTGTCATACCTCGAAAATATATTCCCCTTCATAGGACCACGCTCTCAGTACAACGGCACACTAAGGATATAAAGGTTTGTATAATAATGAATAAATACCATAAATATACACCATTGCCTGTAAAAAGGCATCATAGGCCGGATAATGCCATAAAATAATTTGCATATATGACCGGGTAAAATGAGACGTCAACAACAATATATAATAGATTTCATTCTACAATATTGAAAATCTACAACTTAATTAAGACCGGGACAAAAACTTATAAAGCAAGCGATATGTAAGTTTTAAATATAAAAAAGTGAATAAATATATTTACTGATCATGATCCTTCCAAAGTTCGACAATATTATCCTGATGGGACAGCTAAAACAGTGGCAAGACAGGATCGATAAGGAGAGAAAAACGCATCCTTTAAAATATCTTTTCTGGGAGACCACGCGCAGATGTAACCTTGATTGCAAACATTGCGGCAGCGACTGCGGCAGCGACAGGGACAGTGCTTCCGAATGCGAGTTAAGTACTGAAGAGATCAAAGGAGCTTTTAGATCGATAGCTGAGGATCTCGATCCTAAAAATATCATGATAGCGGTCACAGGCGGCGAGCCGCTATTAAGGAAGGACCTTTTTGAAGTGATGGGCTATGCCAGCGATCTCGGCTTTAAATGGGGAATGGTCACGAACGGGACCCTTGTAGACGAAGAGACCGTCAAAAAATGCAAGGAAGCCGGAATGAACACAGTAACGGTAAGCATTGACGGACTAAAGGACAGCCACGATCATCTAAGAGGCCGAAAAGGCTCTTTCGAGAAAGCAGTAAATGCTTTAAAGCTTTTCAAGGATGGAAAGTTCGAGGTAGTGCAGGCGACGACATGTGTCAGCCAGTATAATATCAACGAGCTTCCTGATCTTTACGAGCTGTTCAAGGATCTCAATATAGACGAGTGGCGCATCCTGACAATAAACCCGATAGGCAGGGCGAAGGAAGACCCGAAACTATTCTTGAAGCCGGCGCAGCTAAGGTCTGTCCTGAACTTTATCAAGGAGCGCAGGAAGTTTAAAGGCCTTAAGACCACTTTCGAAGAAGAGGGATTCCTCGGACCGGAGTTCGAAGGCAAGGTGCGCGACGGATTTTATTTCTGCCCCGCAGGAATTAACATAGCCAGCATACTGGCAGACGGTAGTATCGGATCATGCCCCAACCTGAGCAGGGAGTACATACAGGGAAATATCAGGAATGACAGGTTTAAGGAAGTATGGGATAACGGCTTCAAGAAGATGCGGAACCTTGAATGGAAAAAGAAAGGCATGTGCGCAAAATGTGCCTGGTGGTCTTTCTGCCGGGGCAATAGCCTGCACCTCTGGGACTTTGATTCCGAAAGGCCTGTTGTATGCCACATACACTCTCTGGAAAGATCAAGCCCTTAATGATTAATCTTATATTTTATAACCCCTAATTATCTTACGATGTCTATCATCGACTTCTGTAAAAAGAACCGGATACCGGGCGTCATAAGCCAGGTATTGATATCAATTATCGCCCTCGTCGTCGTTACAGTTGAAGGGTTCGTTGGCTTCATCATATTAATGGCATACTATTTCCCGGGTCCGAAATACGGCCCGCCTCCGTCAGTCGATCCGACGCCGGTGCCGGATCAGGGGTTGCTGGGAGGAGCCCTGACCACTACCGAAGGGATAATAGGCGTTTTAGTCATCATTGCCTCGCTCGCGCTTTACGCCTGGGCTGTGCTCGGATGGGTATTCTGGGGCACCATATGGTACCTGAAGAACAAAGAAAAGATAGAATGATAAAAGGATATGGCCGGCATATTTTTATTTTAATTTTTCCCCGAACCTTTCCATGGACTCATGCAGGTTTTTGATCTGTAGCGCGTTGGTCAGGTCCCCTCTTGTCCTTTCAATGATCGACCTGGCAACGTCTGTCTTTTTTCTAAGCCCCCGCGTTATCGCGTCCGGATAGTCGAACGACATCATCTCAGTAAAGAACTCATCCATGACTTCCAGATATTTTTCTCCCTCTTCAGGCCTGTCTTTCCGTATAAGGTCAAGTATGTGGCGCCTTAACTCCCCGGTCGCATCGCCGATACCGTTCAAATAGGCCGCATTGTCGACATTCAGCTCGTTGGGGCCGGGAACATTCTCCCCCTTCAACACAGCATATAGAATGCAGACTTCGGCAAACTCGGTCTGGGCATTGCCAACATATCCGGAATAGTATATTTCCGGGAAACCTTCTAAAGTCTCGTTGACCTCTTTGATGAGCTTCCTGGTCTCTTCTATCATCTCTTCCGCATTGCCCCATTCTTCTCGGTGTATCGCTTTTATCGCGTCTCCCGAGTAACGTGTGATCTTACGTGACGACGCGAGCGACTCTTCTCTGGCATCATCCATCGCATCGAACTTTTCCCGGATCTTATCGCATATATCCTTCATATCACTCATATGGATTAATCGACGTTCATCGATATGAAAGATTTCCCCCGGAATAGGGATATCAACGGATGCTGGCTACCCATTTCTTTAGCTCATGCTGATGGGCTATGATGTTTTCCATCCCTGCTTTTTGCAGTCCGGATACGAACTGTTTAAGATCTGCGGCAATATCGCTCACTCTCCTGTAATCCGCATAGCCCGACAATTGTAATCCGGCCCGGTCGACGTTGATCTTTATCATATCGGTCCAGGTAAGGTCTTCCGGGAAAACGGTAACATAGTCATCTGCTGTCTGGTACCCGTGTAGCGTGCAATGCGCTACCGCCCTTAACTTAAGGTCATTATTGAGGTAGTTCGAATAAGTCTCTGTAAATATCTCTTCCTTCTTAGCCGTGTTTTTATCATATTTCCATTCTTTCAACAGCTCGCCGCCGTCATAAAGCATGACACTGTCCACATAATGCATGGGCGGGTATCCGGTGTCCCTGTGCGTGATGACCAGCTTTATAATCTGATAGCTCCCCGCCGTGGCTACGTTAGTCGCTGGCGGAGGGGGAGGGGCACTGATGGCGATACCGGGGACGTTAGCTATTGCTGCCGGCCCGGAAGAACTTAACAGTATTGCAAGTAAAGCAAATACAATAATGATGCTGCACAATCTCATCTGTAAAACCCTTATGATTGATTAAAATAGGCATTTATTAATCAATTAGCCATGAAAAACGTGAATATGATGCAGCCCCGGGTACTACTTGATGTATGTGCCATAAAAGCAGAGCATTATTAAATCAATTTTTTGTAACAAATACACCAAGGTGAACAATGTACACCAGTTTCCACCACGAAATCTTTGATGAGCGGGGTCTTGCTCAGGTTTTAAGAATGAAAGAACGTGTCGTACTTACCCGGTCTTTGAGATGAAGTTTTTTATGTTTGTGCCTGTCGGATGGCAGGTAGACACATAACCTCACAGAAACACGGAAACACAAAATTTTTTTATATGATTTTTTAAGGGCTCAAAGACCCCAAAATCTCACTCACTAAATCACGAAGGGCTCTAGTATCACTGTCAATGCTCTAATATCCCTAACGCTCGGCTCAACGCACTAACCTCTCCAAGTCACCAACGCTAAAACAAACCCCGAACATTCTCCAAGGGCACGAAGGTTTAACTGCACGGTTGACGCTTACACGACAAATATATCACTGCTATAGGTCAAGGGGAACACAGACCGGGATATTAGACTTTTGTGGTTTGGGGAATGTTCGGGTCTTGTTTTAGCGTTGGTGAATTAGAGCAGGTTGGTGCGTTGAGCCGAGCGTTTGGGCTGTTGGTGCGTTGACGGTGATACTAGGGCCCTTTGTGGTTTGGTGAGTAAATCTTTGAGATTTCGTGCCCTTAAATTCTAAAAAAAATTTTGTGTTTCCGTGTTTCTGTGAGGTTACGTGTCTACCTGCCATCCGACAGGAACAACGCCAGAACATCGATACCAGAACAAATGTTATATGCCCACTTTTAAAGAAACCATCTAAAAGTTTTTCATGGGAGCGCTCAACGGGCATAATGGAACACAAAGGACTTTTTTAGAAGATTATCATATACTTTAAAAAAATTTGTGGACCTTTTCGCCTTTGAGCGCTTCGTGGTGGGAGTTGGTGTTTCTTTGTTACCTTTGTGATTAGCTTGATTAAGTTGAACGGAGATGGGTATTAAAGACCTTATTCAAAAAAATTTTGGCGATCAAAGATCTAATGGCTTCGTATTACCGTCTTTGCTTATCAGTGCCACTCTGCTTAACTCGACGTCCATGGCCAGCCTGTATCCTGATGCATCTGCAACTTTCCTGGCGAACTCCAGTACCTCTTCATGGTGCGGCATTGCTTCCCTCGGAAGCCGGTTCCGGCTGTAGCCCAGGTGCATGTAAGCCTTGACTTCAACATAGTCCGGCATGGCCTTTTTTATCAGGTCGCCATATCCTTCCGGGTCTAACATGTTCAAACCTTTGACAAGCGTTATCCTCAGAGCTCTCCTGAGATCTTCCCTGGATCCGAGGACTTCGAGAGACTCGTTCACACGGCCCCACAGGTCACCAACCGGGTTGCATGTCTTTAAATAAGTCTCCTCATCGGGGGCGTCTAGCGACATGTACAGCTGGCTCGGGGTAACTTTTTTCAGTACGTCAGGCCTCGTACCGTTAGTGACGATAAATGTAGACATGTTCCTCGCGCGGAACATCTCGACAAGCTCTTCCAGGTACGGGTAAAGCGTAGGCTCGCCGACCAGGGATATTGCCGCGTGCTTTGGCTCGAAAGCCTCCTTCCATCTTACCTTATCTGTGGCGCTCGTGCCGCCGTAACCGGTTATAAATCTCTTCTGCTCTGCCAGACAACCGTCGATAATGACCTCAGGGCGGTCCCAGGACTCGACCGTGTAGGGCTCTTCCACAGGCCTCCAGCAGTGAAGACACCTCTGGTTACATGCAATACACGGCGTCATCTGCACACAGCGATGAGAGCTGATACCGTAAAATTGCGCCTTATAGCAAGACCCCTGGGATTTTATGGAGCGCCCCAGCCACAGGCATGGCTTGATCGCGCTATGTTCGCCTACGATATGATAGCCTTGTTTTTTTAATAACCCCATTAACGACAATATTCTTCACCCGGTTACAATGTCAGGCTTAACCCTGCTCACGACTTCCTTACTGGTAAGTACGATGATAAGAGTTACGAATATTATCAAACTATAAAAGTTTATCCCGATGCTGAAAGGCAGCGCAAGTAGCAGCGACACGATAGTCAGCACTGCTATGCTAAGGCCGAAAGCTATCACGATGTACTCTACGACGTTATACTTTTTAAGGTTCCATCCCAGCGTCCTCATTATGTTAGCGCCGGGCAATACCAGCAGGTAGATGAAGGCCGCAGCGAACGCGAGCCAGTCAAAAGAGCTTATGTCCATGTTATTCACCTCTTCTATGGGCTTTGATCCCAGTACCTCATAGATCTTTACACCATTGCGGTCGTATACCGCCTTGAAAAACGACTCGTCGGACAGTGCCGACGTGAAAGGCTGCCAGGATTCCTTTGAGCCGACGAACACATAGTTCACGCCATACTCCAGGAATTTTCCATATAGCATCGCGGGATCGGTCATCTTCAGCAGGCTTTCCATTTCCGCCTGTCTGTCGACGTTATGATACTGTATGGTATACAGTTGTCCCGAATATGCTATCTGCCTGCCCGTGACGGCCGGTATCCGCGGGAAGTGGCTGGGCTCCTCGTAGATTATCGCGTTGACCGGGGTGTTTTCCTTAAGCCAGTACATCGCCTTCATGTCCCCCGGCGACGCATGAGTGTAAGATGATTCGTTGTAATAGAGCGCGAGTATCGCAGTGGACGGCACCATTAAAAGTATGATAAGCACAGCCGCCGACTTTTTCAAAAATTTAGGCGATGACAGCCATTCCGACATCATGAAGCCTGCGAACAGCGCTACGGGCAGAGCCAGGAAAACGAGGAAACGGTACGTGTTCACCGTCATCGGAAGTTCCACTATGTTCAGGAGTAAAAAGTTCAGTGCAGCAAAGAGTATCAGAAGCCTCGAGCTGTCGACGTCCTTCAGCCGGTACATGCCGTACAGTGCGAAAGGCACCAGCAGACCTATTGTCACCAGCAGCGTAACAGCTACATCCTTATGGTGGCTCAGTATGATCTGCGACCCTGCGCTTTCCGTCAGCATGCCGACCTGGTAAAGGCCTGCAATACCGCCTAACAGCAACGGTATGGCTGCTATAATGGCAATGTCGGCTTTTTTCTCCTTTGCCACTATATACAGGTAATAAAGTCCCAGTGTTATGAACACTGGGAACGCGGTGATCATGTGGAAAAACACAAGGGATGCGAGCACGAGACCTGCAACGACGGCGTATTTTAACGAGCGTTCCCGTATAGTAAGGATATACAGATATAGCCCGAATATCATTGCCAGTATGCCGAACGTCTGAGTCTGGGGCAGGAAGAAAAATAATGAAGCCGGGTCATACTTCAGGTTCATGATGCCGGGCCAGTCGTATACCAGCACTTTAAAAACGTCCGGCTGGATACCCTGAATGGTCTGATAAGCCATATAAGCCCAGGAAAGGCCGGAGCTGAACACGTACACTATAGCCCCTGTGAATGCAGCCTTTACGTCTGAATTGAAAACAGCCCTGGCAAGCAGGTACGTATCAAGAAAGATTAGAGCGGACACGAGCGGTATCAGTATCTTTATCAATACAAAAAGATCCACTCCCGTGAGGAATCCCATTTCCCCGAACAACACATGCATCAGCCACTGGTAGGTTATCGACGTGCCGGGAAGATACGGGTCTTGCGGCGGTATTGCAGGCGAGGTTATGTAATGCTGGGATATTGATAAATGAAAGTTAAGGTCGGAGGCATGTGTCGTCGCGCAAATTAGCCCGTTGTCAGTCACCGCGAACATTTTTAAGGATATCAGGAGAACGACGATGAAAATAAATGCGGCAACAGCCATTACCTGATACTCGTTTTTATTTACATCCAGCTCAATGCCGTCATTTCTGTTAAACTTATAAAGCCCGGTAGCGATCACGAATATGCCCAGCAGATAGGGCGCCGTGTGCATCGCGAACATAGAAGTGATAAAGACAGTTAACGGAAATATCAGGATGGATAGCGTGAAAGAGGATGCGGCCAGTTCTACCGCCGAGAATTTTTTCTTGAGCAGTAAAAATACGGAAAGCCCCGGCAATAGCAATAATAGTGCAAATGAAAGCCACCCGAGGGGCATCATCAGGAGAAGCCCGGCGAACGCCAGGACAAGCCAGTACTCTCTCTTCATATCTCAGGCTTCTCCTTTAAGAGATCAAGGCCCATCCACGATAGCAGCGCATACATGCCGAAACCCGCGATGATTATGGCCGCCTGGACAAAGAACGTGAAGAACCTGTCCATAAAGATGCTTATGCCGAACAGGTCATTCTTTGACAGTATCACAGTGGCGATAAGCCATGCCGCTATCATGAGCTTTGTATCGATATTGATATCGGGAAGATAAGGCTTTTTACCTGCGACTTTATCGGACCCTGCCCGGGAATTCAGGTATATGTAAAGCAGCCCAAGCACGAAGAATACGAGCACGAATAGACCCGTCCTGAGGAAAAGTCCCATATCCACGGGATTACCTTCTCGGTTCACGACCTGGGCGATATTGAATATGTTAAGGGTCCCCAGCGAATATACCTGCCAGAGCCCGTATGTGGCGCAGGCGGCAACTACAGGGATGAAACACTTGATACCCTTGACAAAGTCCTTTTTCTTATATGCCGCATATGCCAGCTGGAATACTCCGTAGAGCGCGATGACCGCAACAAGCGATAACAGGGTCATCTGGTGAGTCAGCGCTGTCAGGGCGGCGCCTACTGTCGCCATTGACCAGTTCTCCTTCATCACAAAATAAAATGTCAGCGGCACCATGAACAAGCCCAGAAGCTCCGGGAGCGGCCTCATCGTGAATATGGTCATCTCGGGCGATATCACGAAGAAGAACGCCGCGAAGAGAGCTATGTACAGGTTATTGCTAAGCTTGTACGCTAGAATGTACATCGCAAGAAGTATGAAAAGCGCGATTGTTATCGTCATAATGCCGGACATTATCATGGGATCGATGCCTGACGCTATTGACATGGAGACGATCAGAAGCCTGTATGCCGGGACATAGAAATGCGGGAAGCCTCCGCCGTAGGATAGTTCATAATCAGGATAATGCTGCGTAAGGATAGTCTCACGCTCGATGCCCACATGATACATCGTGTTACCGTATGTCGGTATAATGAAACTCTCGATGATGCCCATACGGTACCAGAGGGCTATAAGCAGGATAAGTAAGAGGGCTGCCTTATACCAGTGACGCTTGATGAAATCGAACTCGCTCATGACAACACCTTGAAGATAGTGACATCGTTATTCCGGTAGACCTGGCTGAAATACCGCTCGTCGTAGAACTTGGTCTGGTTCCCGTATTCCCATCCGAAGCCCGAGAACTTGGCCCTGTTAGGGACGAATATGTAGTCCGCATTATTCTCGACCGCCAGGCCATATGCTCTCTCGGGGTCGTTAGTGATATAAATGCTGTTCGTATCGCCCATGTACTTCACCGGGTTCGGAGCGTTAGCCCAGTCACCGCCGACGGTCGATACGCGGGTCGTCATCCCCATGATAAGCTCGGCCCCAAAGATATCCGCGACGAACTTATCGCTTTTATTCGTATACTCGTTTATCCAGTCGGTTGCCTCGTATTCGCCGTATCTTACTACCCGGTCATACCAGGGGTCAGAGTTGGCCTTGACTTCCGGGAATATGTAGTGATCGTTAGTTACAGGTATGTTGATAGTTCCGCTTAATACATATGAGGAATATAGAAAAGCAAGACACAGGATAATGACTAAAGCAACCTTAACGATGTCGGATAAAGCGGTCATAACAAAAAACTAATAACCAATCAATAATTCATATAGTTTACTATAAGTATATATCATATTTTATAAGTCGATCGATTGATCAATAATGGCTTAAACTGGCTTGCTTGATAATTAGTGCGTTAAAGGACCTCTGAAAAGTGTTTTATAATCTCACAATGGGATGAAATGTACAAATTTTTTGACGCCCGTATAGAAGTCGATATAAAAAGTATGAATTAAGCGATTTAAAGCCAGCCGGCAATGATTAGACCTCATAAGCTACTTCTGATGGTACAAAAAGGTATATTTAATAAGCCAATTATAGATTGACCCGTGTATTTGTACGGGATACTTGCACTGATATTTCTGGTATTATCGCTATTAGCCGGATGGGCGATAACGTACAGGCTAAAGCCGGGCCTCAGGCCCGTTGAGCTTATGGTGATGTCCCCGGTGATAGGCATCATGCTCGCAACATGGACGGCTTTCATGCCTGCGAGCATATTCTGGAACATCGATGCAGGCATCGTAATGTCATTTGCCGTAATGGTGATAGTCGTAGCAATATTAAGGCTGCCTTTAACGGTCACAATTAACAGAAATGAACTATTGATAATAGCATTTATCGCAGCATTATCCTTTGCGCTGATGACCTCCTGCGTACTGCCATTCTATGACGGGGAGTACCATATCGCATTCCCCCTTTACGGGGATGCTGCTTACCACTCATCGATAATAACGTCATTTTCACAGGGCCAGAATTTCCCGCCGGAATATCCTATGATGGCCGGGCAGCCCATGCATTATACATTCTTTATCGATTTCTTTTCGGGCATCCTTGACAGGCTGGGGCTCGGGTTACAGTGGAGCATGGTCATCCCCGGCGCCATTCTGCTGTCCTCGCTGCTTTCGTCAATATTTTTCCTGGGAAAAAGGTTTACGGGAAGGATAGGGGGAGGGGCTTTATCGGTCATACTATTAGCGCTGAGCGGCGGTTTGGGTTTCCTGGCGCTGTTCGATAGCTGGACGCAGTCGGGCATGAGCATTTATAATTTTCTTGCGACACAGAATTTGAACTATACGACAAATTATCAGCTTGGCTATGTATTCACGAATTTCATCATCGTCGTTATGGCACAGCGTACGGCCTTGATGGGATTTTCCGCGGGCATCATTATCATATTATTATTCTATGCAATGCTTGTCGACAGGAAAGAAGAAGGCACAGATAATAAGAACGGTCTTATGGCCGCAGGACTGATCGCCGGACTGCTGCCGATGTTCCATACGCACTCTTACATTTGCATCATGATGGCTTGCACATTGCTCCTGATAATATACAGGGAGAAAAACTGGCATTATTTCATGGTGCCGGCGATATTGCTGGCGCTGCCCCAGGCTCTCTGGATATCGGGAGGCGTCACTGAGTCTTTCCTGAGATTCAAATTAGGATGGATGATAGATTCCATATGGGACTTCCCGGTCTTCTGGATAAAGAACATGGGCTTTGCTCTCGTATTATTGATAGCGGGCATTTTCATCGCCGGCAAGAAAAATCTCAAGTTCTACCTTCCGTTCATTACGATATTCCTGATGGCCAACCTGGTAATTTTCCAGCCGTGGGAATACGATAACCATAAGTTCTTCAGCTTCTGGCTGATGCCGTCAGTGCTTTTGATGGCATCGGCTCTGCTCCGCATATACGATATGCCAAAAGCAGGAAAGCCGGTATTTGCATTGGTACTTGGATTGACGATAATCACAGGCGCTATGGCGGCGATGTTCATCGTATCCAATAAGTACGTCGAGTTCAATGAGGGCGACGTGTACGTATCCGGCTGGATCAAAGAAAATACTGCCGCAGACTCGTTATTCATAACCTCTGACACGCCGACACACCCTGTGATCACACTTGCGGGAAGACCGTCATATATGGGATATGGCGGATGGATGTATACTCACGGCATAGAGTACGGGGACAGAATGTATAACGTAGCTAAGATCTATAACGCCGAAGATGAAAATGCGACGATGGAGCTTCTTAGATCACTTGACATAGATTATGTGTTCGTCGGCCCTGCAGAACGAGGATCTGAGTATTATACCGTGAATAAAGGATTCTATGACAGGAACCTGGTCGAAGTGCTAAACTGGACCTGGGACAGGTGGGGGCAAGACTACCATATTTACCGTATGCCAGATATTTAAGAAATTATTATAGAAGTGGTTCCAGATACTAAGTTATTTATTAAAATACGGTGACCCGTAATCTATTTATATCATGAATGGCATGTATGGGTTGCATCAAATGCTCCGGTAGTGTAGACCGGCCAATCATGACGGACTCTCACTCCGTCGACTGGGGTTCAAATCCCCACCGGAGCACCAATCTATTTTAGTTCATGTTATTAAGTATATATTTGACATATTTTTTATGAATACGCAATAATTTTTATATGAATATTTTGTATATAATTAATAACCAGGTCACCATACGTTTTGTAAGAGCCATATTGAACTGGTTTAAAACCCATAGACAATAATTGCATTCGCAATAACGATTTATGGCAGACTGTTCGCATAAAAAAATACTCAAAATTAAATATATCCCTGCAAAATTATTCCATGAGGGATGTAATGAACATATTCAATGGAATAGTGAATGACATTTCGGATGCGTTTTCAATATTAGCTCTGGCGCCACCTTCCGGCAGTCAGAGGACTATCAAATTACCTGGCAGGACATTGAGCTACCAGGATATTTTGGAGAATGCTAACAGTATCATTATCGTATGGGACAGCCAGATACGGCTCACGTTCATCAACGACTTCGGCAAAAAGTACCTGGGCTATAGCGAGGACGAGGTGCTCGGTAAAAGTCTGATCGGGACGATATTACCCGAAACCAGCCCATCGGGGGGAAAAAACATCAAAGTAGGCAAAGATATCCTGGCACACCCGGAGCAATACATTTCCAACGAGGACGTGAACATGAAGAAAAACGGCGAGCTGGTCAAGGTCCTGTGGTCCAATAAGGTCTTATATGACGATAAGGGAAATGTAGTCGGGGGACTCTCGGTAGGTAACGTACATAAGGACTATATTTGACCAATACCAGAGGAGCATATAGACAGTGTTAGCCAGCTCCATCCAGTAAACCGAAATTATCGATTATTGAAAAATGGAGTATCGGTTACTCAGTACTTAACTTCACAGGAGAATTGATGCTATGGGGATTTGAATCCCATAGCTAATAACGCTAACTCGTTATAATTTGAAAACTAATTAGAACAAAATAAGCCCAAAATGAAAGTATCAGCTGATTAAGCTTCATTAGCCCGATATATCCTGGCTCTCCGATCAATATTAATGGATTGGAAGTAATTGAATATTGGACTTTAGTGACTACGAACCATCCCGAATTATGGACAGGGGAGAGCGAGGCCGATCCGGGGAATGTCAAAAATAAGCACGCTTAACGAAAAGCCGCTTCATGAAGCTTTGAAACGGTGGTATGCACAAACCGGAGACATATTCGAGGTGTCGGTAGACGGATTTGTGATAGATATCGTGCGCGGCGATCTCCTGGTCGAGATACAGACACGGAATTTCAGTGCCATAAAACGGAAGCTGGAGAAACTCTTGATCGACCATTCCGTGAGGCTGGTCTATCCGATACCGCGTAAGAAATGGATCATTAAGCTGGCAGATGACGGGAACAGCCCGGTCAGCCGCCGTAAATCACCCAAGCACGGTTCATTTGAACACATCTTCGAGGAACTGATAAGACTGCCTGAACTGCTTAAGGATCCCAACTTCTCGATTGAGTTGCTGCTGATCGAGGAAGAAGAAGTACGCCGGTACGATGGCGTCCGCGGCTGGAGGCGGAGAGGGTGGGTCACGGATGAGCGCAGGTTACTGCGGGTGGTAGATAAGCTGATATTGAATTCGCCAACAGATATGCAAGCTTTTATCCCCACGACTCTGACTGAACCTTTTTCAGTCAATGACCTGGCAAGAGCCACAGATAATTCTAGAAGGATGGCCCAGAAAATGGTCTACTGCCTGCGGATAATGGGTTGTGTGGCCCCGGTAGGGAAAAGGGCTAATGCGATACTGTATGCCCGGCGGACAACTGAGTGAGCCTGAGTAAAAACCAAGTGATAAAAGTTATAACATACGCAAAAACATTTTTTGCAGTGAATTATATTTACTACTCCGGTGATGATCTTTCTCCCAGTCTGAGTAAGTGCTGGTATTGCCATTCTCGTTCTTTGGCTACGGCAGCATCGGCATCCAAAGGGCTGGCGGCCCTATGGATAGCCTGTAAGGCATAATTGGCGGCACCGATAGAATGAGTAGGAACATGCGCGGTTGCCACCGCCTGGCCTGCGGCACGGGCAGCAGAGCGGGCAGCATTGTCTTCTCCAACTTCACGAGCGGCTGCATGGGCTGTAAGCGAAGCCTTGCGTATATCAGACATCTTGAACACCCCTGTATCTATCCACGCATGGAGTGATTCTATAGCGTTTCGAGGGCGATGATCTTCAGGATATTTCTTTTCAAAGTAGGGCAGGACACGCTCTACACAATCAATTGCCCAGATGGCTAAAGTTTTATGGTCAGTTTTTCTCACAAGCTCTACAGTTGCCTCGTCTTTATGTGTAATTGAGAATTTGGATCTTTCCTTTTTAATCTTCATCTAATTTAGAGAAAAGCTTGAATGTTAATTAAATTTTTGATAATTTAAGTGACGGATGTAGACTGGCGACATTAAAATCGTATAAGGTGACCCGTGGAAAGAAAGTTATTGATAAGCTTATTAAACTGGCCGGACGTCCCGAAATATTGGTGATTTGGATGGATGAACTAAGAAAGATCGTAGCAGTACTGACACTCTCCGCGATCATGCTGGCTTTCACGGCCCCGGCGCTGGCACGGATGCATGGCGAGATGCAGGACGGCATGATGTCCATGGAGCAGTCCAACAAGGACATGATGGCTGCGATGATGGACACGAAAGACATCGGCATAGCTGCGTCAACGATGAAAACGGCAGGGATAGAGGGAATGATGATGCCCGAAGGGAGGTACACTTTGTTCGTCGCCTCGGACACGGCTCTGAACACCATGAGCCCGGACATGAAGAACAAGATGATGGAAAAGATGAAGGACAGGCAGAAGGCCACAGAGTTTGTCAGAGGCCACATGATAAACAACATGGTCATGCCTGACGATATGACCGACGGCAAGACGCTCACATTGATGAACGGGAAGACGATGACTGTCAGGAGGATGGATGGCAGGATGATGGTGGACGATGCCAATATCATCAAGGCCGTCAAAACCAACAACGGCATGATATACGTAATGGACAAAATCCCCTCTTCGATAAGGACGATGATGGAGCGGATGGACATGTTGCCCGCCAGCGCTATATCGGTGAGCAGGTGAACATAGGGGGCATATCTCTTCTCAATTCCTTTTTTATCTCCTGCCCGGTAAAATGTTTTTAGGATTTATCCAACCTCTTTTTATTATGTTTTTTCACCAATGTTACGTATTTTCACCCGTAATGTTTACCTTGTAGATCATATGACCTTTACCTAAGACATTAGCTAATTTGATCAATATTGCTATGATAAGAGGTGGGTAAATAATCTCATCTTTCATATAGCATCATTCAAAGGTCCCATAATCTCCTGTGAACCCCTCCCCATGGTAAAGTCTCGTTCAATGATTCGTTAATGGCCTTATACCTGTTTGGCATTGGCACTACCTTGAACCCATTATCATATTCGGCGATAGTGAACGGGTGACTTACAGGACCTACAGCCCCGCTATCCATCTTGGTAGTATAATGCATGTTCCAGTACATTCTCTCCAGGCTTGTCATATTACTGATCTCATCCGCTGTGGTCTTTCTAAAAAACTTGCTTGTAGTAATATTACCAGGTGTTGCATCAGCCCCTAAGTCCCAGAACGGGTTACTAATGAAATTCGGGATCGGGCTGATATTCTCCGAACCGGCTTTCTTTTCCGTTTCCTTCTTTCCGGTCGCGTTTTTACTCGTCTCATTCTTTGCAGTCTCATTCTTGCTCTTGTTAATTGAGAGGTCAAATGCATCAGGACGGAACAGGTACTTTGTCTTATTTTTCCCGCTTGCGGTCTTATTACCCATATCCTTGATACTGATCGTAGGAGGCTCATCGAACACAAGATCTTCAGATCCCATGATATCCATGTAGGGGAACATATATTCGCTGCCCAGGGGACCGATTGTCTGGAGAGGGCGAATTAAGCCCAGGTTACCGCTCATACCCCCGAAAAACGGGCAGCTTGGATTATCATAGAACGTATAGCTATACGAGCAGGTGAAAAACCCGCAATAATCAGCGATACCGGACTGATCAGATGTCTGGACGATATTGGCCATCGGCGTCGACTGGCCGCATACGCTGGCACCAGGTTCTGAAAAATATGTTAAAAAATACTCATTATCGAACTGACATAGATCCCCCTTATGGAATACTGTTGCTCTCGGACTGCCACGTATACACGATAATCCGTAATCGATACACCCATCCACGACGATCTCGCCCCTTTGGTCCGTATATGATAAGGCGACCACCGTAGATAAGGATAGCATTAAATATGATATAGCTAAGGCTACAAAAGCCTTTTTTATTCCTCTCAAGAATACCCACCTCAATGATTTTGAAATATACCCTTATTCACTGGTTTAAGCCCCGAATTAATATACATTGGTAACATTTAACATAAAAAATTAAGACTTTAGATTGCGTAATATACCAAATTTATAGAAATTATTTAAAGAAAATGGATTTATTAATAAAATCCCGGAAACAAACTATTCTTTTTCATTGTACATACTAAATGATCATAAACAAGTATTTAACAGGAAGAAATGGTAGCAGACCATATAATTTTAGATATACTGATCGATATGGGTACATAAAAGCAGCAATTGAAGATGAACTCCTGGTGTTTAAAAAACAAGACACGGATAATAAAACAGATAATAAGGCTTATTGGATAATGTCATACGATAATTTATTAAAAATACAAAAACTATGCAATTTCGGAATAAAAAAAACCGGTAATGGTGTGTTGATTTGGTCAATTAGCTGATATTTATGCTAATAAGTAAAATTGGAATCCATAAAAAGGATATCGAACAAAAAACTGTATCAATATTATAATATTAAATTATATTTTATATATTTTTATTTATAAAATAATCCATCTCAATTAGGGGATGTTATGAATTATAAAAACATTACAAGAACAAGCGTAATAGTATTTGCTATTATGCTGGTATTAATACCCATGTCGGGCATAACAGCTTCGAACCCGCAGGTTTTAAGATTGGCCACTACGACCAGCATGCAGGACACAGGTTTACTTAATCAGGTAATACCTGCTTTCGAGAAAGAGCATAATGTTAAGGTTAATGTAATACCGGTCGGTTCTGGTGAAGCCCTGAGAATGGGTGCTAAAGGCGATGTCGACGTTCTGATCGCCCATAGCCCGAAAGAAGAAAGAACCTTCATGGATGAAGGATATGGCAAGGATACAAAACAGATCGCCCACAACTATTTCGTGATCGTCGGACCGAAGAACGACCCTGCAGGTATTAAAGGAATGAGCGCTGCAAAGGCGTTCGAAAAGCTCGCACGGTCTAATTCCGAGTTCGTTTCCAGAGGTGACAGGTCCGGTACCCATATGAAAGAAATGGAGATGTGGGATCAAAGCGGAGCGACAAGACCTTCTACTCTGTCCGCATGGTATATGGAGACCGGTAAGGGAATGGCCGATACCCTCAGGAAGGCAAGTGATGAGCAGGCATATACGCTCACGGATATAGGTACTTTCCTGAATGAGAGGAAAAACCTGAACCTGGGATTGCTTGTAGATGCCGATAAGACTCTTGAGAACAAGTATGATATCATAACGGTAAACCCGGCAAAGCATCCGGACGTGAACTATGATATGGCAAAGACGTTCATGGACTATATGGCCAGTCCCGAGGTCCAGCAAAAGATCGGCGAGTTTGGAAAGAAAGAGTATGGCAGGCCATTGTTCTATCCGGAACTGGTGGCCGTACCGGCTATGTGAGCTGTATAAGACATTTTTTATTTTTTTTTCTTTCCGTATATGAATTATTCAGTTTTTGTGTATCTCAAGGATACCGTGAGAATGCTTCGACGGCCATAGCTTATTTAGCAGCCTTTGCAGGTTTTGAAGCATTTTCGATCTTAGACGGTTTTTTAGGAACTGACTTTTTAGATTCCTTTTCCCATTTTTCTATCAGTACCTTTGGAGCCTCCAAAACGCCAGTATTGAAGTTTCCGAATCCCGGAGAGAACATGCCATTTATGAAGCCGGTTATTGCCAGAATGTTCATCCTCGATAACGGGTTCATGGCCATAACGCCCGGCCCGGCATAACCCGGCCCATATCCATATCCGGTAGCAAATCCGCCATAACCATATTGCTGCCCGGGGTCCCCAAACATAAAGCTCGGACCGCTCATCCCATATTCAATTACAGGTGCGAACTTAGGGCCGGTTACCGCACCAGGCCCCATACCATATATCTGAGAAAAAGGGCCCATCATCGGCGAAGTACCTGCAGCATTTATCAAACCGATGCCATAAGGATCGAACGAGCCCGGATCTGGCTTCGCTGCGCTTGATAACGCAGTCATGAACATTAAAGCGATACTTATTATCGCCATAGTAGACAATATTTTATTTTTTACTTTCGACCTTCTATAATCATTACAAAAATTGAATGTGATTTTTAAAATACTATACCGGCCAGATGATCTTGAACTGTTGACCATACCAGATAACATCCCCCTCAACGATAATTCTTTAATATCCTGCCATATTATCCCTGCGGCTACAGGATATCGATATTATTAACTAAATCCATAATTCGCAATGCATTATAATTATATATTAATTTCTAAATTTATTTAGAATTATTATATAAAAAATTAATAGACGCATATTAAAATTGGATATTTATCTGCTGCAGATATACAAAAACGGTCAATATATCCATATAATGAAAGTAATTCTACTCGAAAATATATGACTGGCGCTGGCAGGTCATGATCACCCAAAAAGTTTGTCCATTTTTATCTTACTCTCCGTTTAAAATTTTTATACTGCCATCATTTTTTAGTATCGGCCATGAGTGTTAATTTACTGGCTTTCCAATCAATTCCGGAAGCCAGAGCTTGTAACGATGAAATGATACACATCATGAAAGCGGCCATAAAAAGTACTGTGTTGTAAGGTTCAGGGGATACTAATCCGGCCATCAGGAGCATTATCCTTTCCGGCCGTCCGAACATGGCAGCATTTGAATCGAGGCCTTTCCTGTGATTATAAACCCTCGATGCCATGAGAAGAACAGAGCCTGCCACGACCAGAAAAGCGGAGACTGGTGCGCCTCCGAGGACAGCGCCGGTGACGAGTAAAAGCTCAGAGCACCGGTCAGAGCAGCTATCAAAGTATTTACCAAACTCAGTACAGAGGCCGCATGCTCTCGCGAATGATCCGTCAAGGGCGTCAAGACAGGCTCCGGCAAAGAAAAGTATGATAGCGGCATAGAGGTGGCCTGACATGGCAAGCGCACCTGCAATGCCGGAAATGAGCAAGCCTGACGCGGTTATCATGTTCGGCGTCACTCCTGCTGCAAATAATGCCCGTGATATTGAGAGCAGGAAACGGTCCTTCTGTGGCTTATACGCGTAAAGCATGCTCATTTTCGGTTACCCCTATTGTAGAAGAGTTGTGACAAACACTGCACATTTACTGTCCGTATCATCCTGAGGGATCAGCTTTACGACAGCATCTATCATGATCGGGCTATCATCCGGAAGCGGAGCCGCTTCTTTTTGCAATTGTCCTGCATCGGAGATACTGACCGAGCCGGTAGCGAACACCCCTATTTTCGCGTTTTCCGAAGGCTTCATCGAAGCCAGATATTCCCGGACAGCACTGCTGGCATTACCGGCATATATAGGTCCGCCGACAACTATGACGTCGTAACCGGACTGGTCAGCGGCTGTCTGGCTTCGGATGCCCGATAGATCTACCACATATCCATTCGACTTCAGGTCATTTGCCACTGTCTCGGCAATGTTTTTAGCGCTACCCGAAATGCCCGGGTCATATACTACAAGAGCTTTACCGGTAACATCGCCTGCAGGGTTAATTGTTTCAGACCCGGTTGCAGTATAGCTCATAACATCAAATATGACAAAGCCCAGTACGGCAAATACCGCCACGACTGCTAAAATAAGTACTGACCCGGCAGCCAGTAAGATCTTCTTGATATCCATATTAACGACCTGTCTCAATTGCTTTTGATCATCTCTCTTGCGAATTTCCTCACGCCTTCCAGGTCTTCTTTGCCCGGGTGGCCCATATTAATGACAAGGAAAGCCCGCCCTTTACAATAATAACTTCCCAGGACAACGGCCCCCTTTTGTCTCAAGGCTTCAGACATTGCCCGGACCTCATTGCCTTCGCCGCTGCCGGAAGTGCCGAAGAGAGCGAACTTCCTCCCGGAAAGATCGTTTTTCTCGATGAACTTCGACATGTCTTCCCCCGGCTTATTCCCGTAATTCCCGCTTCCCAGGAAAACGACCTCTGCATCCGGCAGCGTAGTCAGCGACTTGATGCTCTCCGCCTCTGCGCCGATCTCATCCGCGATAGCCATGGCCAGCTTCTTAGTGTTGCCGGTCATCGAGTAGTATAATACTTTGTACATCGTTTACCTCCACTTCCTTCCTGATAGATCCTATAAATGATCGTTAGCATACAGCCTTCATCAGGCCGCTTTTCGAGCTTTTTTTACGTTTTCGATGGAACGCATCATCATGTCCAGAGTAATATCGAAGAGCCCGTCCTGGTCCAGCCCGAACTTTTTCATATACATCATGGTGACCGGAGTGAGATTTAGCACGTCATTCGTCGAGAACAACATGACCAGTGTGGCTGCTTCAGGCTGGACATCCTTCCTGATCGTCCCGTCCCTGATGCCCTCAAGGACAGCATCCACCACCATGCGGAAACTATCAGCCCGTATACGTCTTAGCTCTTCAAGTTCCGGGGAATCCTTCTGATCGAACATCCCGGAATGATAATACGCAGAGTAATAGCCAGGGTATTTTTTATAGAACTCATTGTAAGACATAATGAGTGACCTGACCTTCTCGATCCCGGTCGTTTTCCTCTGAGAGCATTCGGTGAATACCTGATTGACTATTTTCGAGGCGCGGATAGCGATTGAGACATATATATCCTCCTTGTTCTTGAAATACAGGTATAGAGTCCCCCTTGCCAGTCCCATCTCTTTTGCTATGTCATCCATTTTGACGTTCTCGTAGCCTCTGGAGAAGAACACTTTCTCTGCGGTATCGATGATCTCGTTTCGCCGCCACTCTTTTTCTCTCTCCTTCCTCTCTGCCTTCGACACTATTAATCGCCCCATTTACGTGACACCATGTCATAAATATATCATTGTGTCATATTTCTGACAACGTGTCATTATTTTGACGTAATGTCATGATAAGTATATAAGGTTTTGCATAAGCAGAGTTATTACCCAATTTGATTCTGGTCTAATTGCAACTGGAATTACAAATCATGGTACTTTATGAAAGAACAAGAGATGGTAAGTATTATAACAGGTCAGCAATGAAGGTTTATCGATGAGTAACATCGTTTTTTCAAGCGTATCGGAAAGCCCGGAAGTCCAGGGCATTGTCGCCCAATGGTTATGGAGTTTCTGGGGCAATACTCGAAACTATGAATTTTACAGGAGCCTTGTGGCGCATTGTAAAGCCGACGATATCCCCATGATGTACGTCGCATATCATGACGGTATGCCAGTCGGCACTGTCGCGCTGTTAAGGGCGGACCTTTTCTCCAGACAGGATCTTTTCCCATGGATGGCGGATCTCTACGTTCTACCCGAATATAGATCCAAAGGTATTGGCTCTGCCCTTCAGGACTTTGTGTTAAAAAAAGCAAAAGAGCTGGGATATGGGACGATATACCTTTACACGCCCCTGACCGGCTATTATGAAAAGAAAGGCTGGGAATATATGGGAAATGAAATGGAGAGGGATGGCGAGATCGTACGGATATATAAAAAGAAGATCGTATGATAACTGTGACATATTAAAACCTATAGTCATGAGCTGGTGTCGTTATCCATTAATTTTCAGTGTGCTTGCCAAAAGATAATATCGCACTGGCATCGTTTTATAGATCATCGAAATCCATACATGGCGTTATTGTATCAGAGGCCATGGATACCAGGGGTGTGTGATATTGCCGGAATTACCCGAGATTTTCAATCTGGCTGGCCAGATGGGCAAAGAGCTTGAGGGAAAGACAGTACAGGATGTAGAGATACGACAGCACAAATGCCTGAACGTGACACCTGAAGAATTCAAACTCCTTGTGTGCGGTAAAAAGTTAAGTAAGGTCACATCTAAAGGAAAGTGGATATTAGTTAAGCTATATCCGGATGCTTATTTCCTGTTAAGCCTGGGCATGGGAGGCAACCTGCTATACCATGAACCCGGACAGAGCTTGCCCGATAAATACCAGCTGTCATTCTCGTTCGACGATGGGAGCCATCTTTCAATCGGTTTCTGGTGGTTTGGCTATGCACATGCGGTTAATGCGCTTGACAGCCATAAAATGACCTCAAAGCTGGGAATGTCGCCCGTCAGCGATGAGTTCACTTACGATCGTTTTAATTCTATGCTAAGATCAAAAAAGGGTGCTATCAAATCGGTCCTGATGGACCAGTCTTCCATCGCCGGCATAGGGAATGTGTATGTCCAGGACATATTGTTCAAGGCAAGGCTGCATCCGGAGAGAAAAGTGCCGGAGATGACAGAAAAAGAGAAAACGGTCCTGTATGATGCAATAAAGGATAATTTACTCAGGGCAGTATCGCTGGGCGGGATCGCTCCTGAAAAGGACCTGTACGGCAATCCCGGAAGATTCACAGAATTCATGGTAGGATACCGGGAAGGCAAGCCCTGCCCGGAATGCGGTACGACCATAGAGAAGATCAAGACCGGGAGTACGTCATCGTACATATGCCCGGCATGCCAGCGCTAAGCCCGGCCATATCGTTCCATAAGTGCTGCTGTCAAGTAAAAAATCATATTTTTTATCCGCGATTAGCGGATATATTGCTTATGAAGAGTCAAAAAAGCCGTTAATTTCATATAAAACCGGTCGATGTACTTATTTTTTAAACCATTGTTTAACAGGTAATATATTACATAAACAAAAAGCTTAAATACTAACAGGTAATATGTTACATATAATAAGGTAACATATTACCAATAAAGGAGAAATTGAATATGGACAAAAAGATCATCATTATAACATCAGCGCTTATCGCCATTCTCGCAGCCATCGCCTCCGGCGCAGGGCTGCTCTGGGAAGACCTGTATAAGAACGATACCGTATCAGGAGCAGCACAGATGACAGGCAACGACCTGGTCACGTTCGTATTTTGCGTACCGCTTCTGCTTGTGTCGGCATATTATGCGGCAAGAGGCTCGCTACGTGGCCGGCTTATCTGGACGGGCACGATATTCTTCTTCCTGTATACGTATGCGTCGATGTCGTTCCTTGCCACCTACAATCAGATGTTCCTGGCATACGTGGCCATCTTCTCGCTCTCGCTGTACACTTTCGCGGCCAGCATACTTACCCTTGACGTCAACAAGGTCAGGGAAAGCCTTACGGGCGCACCGGTTAAAGTCACCGCAGGGTTCATGTTTTTCATCGGTATCGCCATTTTGCTTATGTGGCTCGGCGTGATCATCCCCTCACTGGTATCGGGCGAGGCCCCGGCATTGCTGGAAACATACACTACGCTTGTCATCCAGGCACTGGACCTGGGCGTAGTGGTGCCGCTTGCATTCATTACTGGAGTTTTACTGCTGAAGAATGACGCCTGGGGATACGCGCTTGCGTCAATAGTCCTCATCAAAGGGATCACGCTGGGGACCGGTATACTATCTATGGTACTGTTCATGATCCTGAACGGCGTGGAAGTCGTCGCTGCCCAGGCGCTGTTATTCATAGTGCTGGTGGCTTGCTCGCTCATACTGGCCGTGGCATTCTACGGAAAGATGAAAGATAAGACTATGGTTCCCGCTTGAAACGGAGGCTAAACAATGTGCGAAGTATTATATTATACAATGGGCGGAAGCACCAGGAAGCTGGCTGACGCTATAGCCGGAGAGCTTGGCGTCACGGCGAAGAGCATCAAGTCGCTCTCTACGTTGCCGGAAGCTGAAATTTTATTCCTGGGCTCCGGCTGCTACGGAGGTAAACCGGCTGATGACATGATGAAGTTCATTGAAGGGAATGATTTCACGGGCAGGAAGACGGCACTATTCGGCGCATCTGGAAAAGGAGAGGGAAAAGAGGTGGATGCTATGGAAGAGGCGCTGAGTAGAAAAGGTGCGGTCGTAATCGGAAAATATAACTGCAAGGGAAGGGCTTTTCTTATTATGAACATTGGCTTCCCGGGGAAGGAAGACTTCGATGCAGCGAAGAGATTCGCAAGGGAGATGGTAAAGGCTTGACGGATATAGATGAAGTAAAAGACATGATGGGCTCCAGCCGGCTCGACATGGCAAGATTCATCCTCATCATGTTCTTTATGATAGAGCAGCGATGGAGGTATATTATCGAAAAGGAACTGGAACCGGACGGTATCACCACGAAACAGTGGCTCATGCTCATAATCATAGGCGCCGGTTTCAGGCATGCTCCGTCCATACAGGAAGTCGCGGACGCCATGAGCACGACACACCAGAACGTCAAGCAGATCGCTGCCAGCATGGAGCGGCGCGGTTTCATGACCCTGGAAAGGGACGAAAAGAACAAGCGTATAATCAGGCTTAAGGTTACCGACCAGTGCCATGACCTGTTTAAAAGGCGTGAGGATAATGACATTAAGGCGATGCTCAACCTGTTCGAGAACCTGACCGATGAAGAGATGAGATCGCTGTTCGAGATAATAGCCCGGCTTGAAAAGAGAGCAGAGTACCTGTATGAAGAGGCAAGGACGACAAGGTTAAGCCAGGCAAATGAGAATTCGGGAATGGAATATAAAGAATAGCTAGACTGTCATATCAATGATCAGTCTGGGATTTTCCCATTATTCCATTAATAAAATTAGTAGAAAAAACAATTCTTCAACCTGGATTGAAGAATGATTTCCTTTTTTATTTTTGACAATTCGGATTAACATCTAATTTTTAATAAGATAAATCCCGGATTCCGGATATACTCTAATTTACCTTTAAGTCATTTGGTAAATATAGTAAGGATACCACGGTATTTAAAAAAAGAGATGATGTACCCATTTAGCAGGAATCATCTCAAAGCGTTATATGTATATCGACCCGGGCACTTAAACTGTTAATCTCAGCCCTTATAGTATTAGTCGCCTCAACAGTTGCCCATCCGAACTTCACACTTGCATAACCGTTTCTTGTAGTAGCGGTGACAGTACTGCCATCTGGAGAGCTTGATGAGACAGGGGCCAGCAATCCTGCCCCGGCAGAAGTGTTAGTCTGACTAAAGGTTATAGTATACCCATCTATTACTGGATTGCCCATCGAATCTGTAACATATGCAGTAATGGTCGCTGTGCTGGTGCCATCGGCTTGAATATTTTGGTTATCTGCAGAAAGTGCAATATTGGCCGGCAATGTGAGTATTACTACGTTGGTATTTGTTGTGTATCCTTCATGCACAGCGATCGCATAGGAATATCCTTCCCCATAAGAACCATGTTGTGCATATAACTTATAGGATAACTGACTGCCAGTGGCATTAACACAAGGGAACTCGAAAAAACCATTACCATCAGCCGTAGTTTCATAAAATTTATGATTCGTATCATATGCGCTCACTATAGCCACAGAAGCATATGGAATACCGATATTATTATGAGTAGTGACCTGGCCTGTCACTGTGCCTGTAGGGGTCGGAGGCGGCGTATTCGGGGTTAATACTACACGAACCCAAAATACCATATTAGGTTCTATCAGGAATGATTGAGAATAACCTTCAATGTATGATTCATGATACGCATAGACCATATACGATCTCTTACCACCGGTCTCATTCACGCCATTGATAACATAATTACCTTGGTTATCGGCCGTAGTTTCGTAATAGATAATATCCGGATCATTTGAGTCCACAATAGCCACATAGGCTCCGCCTATGCCTGCATTCGTAAGATAAGCTGTAACCTTACCGGTAACAGTTCCGGTAGGCCTGGAAGTAGGAGTTGGCGTCGGTATCGGTGTTTGTGTCGGGGCCGGTGTGGGAGATGACGTCGGTGCAGGCGTAGGCGTCGGAGTAATCGTCACGACAGCCGTAGGAGTCGGCGTGTAAGTTGAATTCGGGTATGGAGTCGGAGTAGGCGTTATGCTCACGATGGGAGATGCTGTGGGAGTTGTAGTCGAATTCGCTGACGGCATAGTGCTAACTGAAGGAATAGGAGTAGATCCTGGATCAGTTGTTACAGAAGGGCCGGGAGTTGCCGAAGCATCTGGATCGCTGGCCAGTACATTCGTATGGATCGGTATAGACACGTCCTGCCTCGGAGAAAATAATGATAAAATACCCTGTACAGTAGCCGAGTTGATTATATCGGACCTGGTGCCCGGGTTTGCATATACAATTGCGCCTGAGACGGCTACCAATATAAAAACAACCGCTATGGCCGCTAAAAATAACTGACCCCGTTTCAACATCATACCTCTAATAATTAAAATCGTTAAATAATCGACTATTTCTATAAATGATACTATATTATTTAGTTAACGGTCGTACCGCCATAACTTAACGCTTTACATTGAACTCTTTTTTAAATTAGATATGTGTTTTCCAGCCAATTATTTACAAAATATCCTATTAAAAAAGAAAAGTTATATATACCTATTTAATCTATAGTACCTATTACTCATATGTACATAAATTGATTATGTACATCATAAGGATATATTGATGATCCGGAAAATATCAAAAGACTCTATGACAATGGCAGTGATCAAACATGGATAATAACGATCTTGTGATAAGCACAAACGGCCTGACAAAAGCGTATAATGGCGTACAGGCCCTCAAGTCCCTCGATCTAAAGGTAAGGAAGAATTCTATCTTCGGGTTCCTTGGACCCAACGGGGCTGGAAAAAGCACGACCATAAAACTCCTTTTAGGGCTGATCAAGCCTACTGCGGGCTCAGGCAATGTTTTTGGAATGGATATAGTAAAGGAAAGCACACTAATACGAAAGCGAATAGGTTACCTGGCGCAGGACCCGAGATATTACGATTATATGTCCGCCAGGGAAACATTACGGTTTACAGCGAGATTTTTTTACAGCGGCCCTAAAAATGAGATAGAGAATAAGATAGATGATACTCTTGAGCTGGTGGGGCTCGATGACAAAGCTGACAGGCCCATCAAAGGATTCTCCGGCGGAGAGCGGCAGCGCCTCGGGATAGCCCAGGCACAGATAAACGATCCTGACCTGCTTATCCTGGATGAGCCTGCAGCATCGCTGGACCCCATGGGAAGGAGAGACGTGCTTGAGATCATGGAGAAGCTCAGAGAAAAGACCACGATATTCTATTCGACCCATATACTGTCCGACGTCCAGAGAGTAAGCGATACGGTCGCAATACTGAACCGCGGGGAACTGGTGGCGCAAGCCCCGATCGAGGAACTACTTCAGGGTAACGGCAACGCGGTATACAGCCTGGTCCTTAAAGGGGATGCGGCTAACGCACGTTCCGTACTGACAGGTCAGCCCTGGGTGTCTTTAGTAAATACGGTCTCGTCCAACGGAAGCACTTCGATCAACGTGACCGTCACGGATGACAGTATTGCTGAAGATCGATTATTGCGGCTGGTGCTCGAAGATAAGAGCGTGCAGGTGAAAGAATTCGGCAAGAAGAGGTACGAGCTTGAAGAGATATTCATGAATATCGTGGGAGGGAAAAACAATGTCTGAAAACGGATTACAGCTTATAAAAGAAAACGGATGGCGATGCGGCCTTTCCAATATGCTCAGAAAAGAGAATGGCAGATGGTGGGGGACTAAAAAATGGATCATACAGGCGATACTATGGACGTTTATCGTGAACGGGATGCTTGCGATGATATTATTCCTGGTCGCCGGTACAGTAGCTACGCAGACAGGAACTGTGCTTACGACCGGTGAAAAAATAGAGATGGGAATGCAAGGCTTTTTCAACGTGGCCGGTTTAGGTTTCGCGATGGGAGCGGCGATCCTTACCCATGATATAATTATCAGTGAAAGAGAGACCGGTACGGCGGCATGGATAATGTCGAAGCCCGTATCCAGAAAAGCTTTCATAATATCCAAGTTCGCCGCGAACGCGATAGCCTTACTTTCAATACTCATATTCCTGCAGGGAGCTATCGCATACGGGCAATTCTCTATAGTGAATGGAGCGCCAATGCCGGTGATACCGTTCATCACAGCTATGGGAGTACTGGCACTAATATGCCTCTTTTACGTGGCATTGATGTTCATGGTGGGAACGCTGACGACATCCAGAGGATTGGCTCTTGGAGTTTCACTGGGGATAATATTTGCCGGGCAGATAATACCGAGCATTATTAAAGAAACGGTATATGTTACGCCATGGGCGCTTTCCAATATCGCCAATGCGATCATGGCTGGCTCACCTTTACCGGCGGAACTGCTGGCTCCCATATTTGTCACAATGGCACTGTCAGTGATCTTTCTGGGATATTCCATGTGGAAGTTCGAAATAATTGAACTATGAGCAGGACTGACTGTGTTAACTGCATAAAATAAAAACAGAGAAGATGGCCGGAGATTTCGCATTCGCTGAAAAAATCGATGCTAAATCACGGGCCTTTTTAATTTTTAGATAAAAAATCGGGGCGTATAAGCCCCATAAGACGGCCGAAACACCATTATTTTTTATTTATGCCCCCGTTATCAGTTTACTCAAGTCCTCCGTCCTCGCCCCCGCAGCACGGTATTTTTCCATCAATTCCCTATCCTTCGTATATATCGTGGCGTTTTTCTCCAGCGCCAGTTCAAGGGTACTGGAATTGAATGGATTCAAAGAGTATTTTTCTGAAAGCCTTCTCGCTGAGTCCATATCTCTGACATGGATAAGGTCCATATGAGCGTCGCGTACAAGGTCGACCATGTCCTTAAAGTTATTGTAGGAGCCTATGATGTATTTACGGATGCCTGCGAGCTTACTTTTATCAATGCTCTTTAGCTCGTTAACGGCCGATTCGTCAAATGTTATATTTTCAGCTTCGCCGTAAACGGCGGCAGCAGGAGCCCTGCGTTTTTCCAGTTCCATGGCTTCTTCATACCTTGATTCTCCCCTCTTTTTCATTATCCATGGGAGCAGGACGAACAAGATTCCTGCTATTAAAAGGCCTGCCAGAAGCAATCCGATCCAATCCAATAAAGTGCCTGTCCCCCTCGTGACCTGTCCGGGTGCCAGAAGAGCCTTTTCATCTTCAGGTATCAAAACGGTGTCTACCTTATGTATGATACCGTTCGAACATTCGAGGTCAGGGCCGGTCACTTTTGCATCGCCGACCATAATTTCCTCACCCTTGACACGGACCGGGAGTGTCTTTCCATCTTTGGTCTTGATCTGCTTCATATCCTTCAGGTCTTCGGCGGAATATTTCCCCGGCACAACATGATACCTTAGAACATTGCCAAGCCTCACTTTATCTCCGAGCCATGCCCGGACAGTGCCGAAAGGTAATTTATCAAATGCGGAATCATCCGGGGCGAACAGCGTATAAGGACCGGTGCTGTTAAAAAGATCTCCCATATCTGCCGCTTTCACAGCGCTGGACAATGTCGTCAGATCGTTCGCCGCTGAAAGCGTTTCGAATATCGTTTTTTGTGATGCCGCTGTCTGCTGGGGTATTAGCACTTTGTCTACCTTAAATATGATACCGTTCTTTGAATCGATGGGGGACCCGATCACTCTTGCACCGTCGACCATTATGTCCCCGTCGATAGTCTTTATTTTAAGAGACCTTCCATCGATAGTCTTGACCTCTTTCATCTTTTTCAGGTCTTCTGCAGTGTATTTGCCGGGCACGACATGATACTTTAAAACGTCTGTCATCATTTCCTTATCATCGGTCAGGGCTTTGACAGTCCCGATAGATAGTTTATCAAATGCCACATTGTCAGGAGCGAAAACCGTAAAAGGCCCCGGGTCGCTAAGAGTGCTTTCCATGCCGGCGGTATTTACCGCTTTTAGCATCGTGGAAAATTCACCCTTATTAAGTAACGTGTTATAAATAGACCTGTCTGCCATGTTATTTGCAGATTGGACGCTGATTGCCGTAAATAGCAATAACATTGTTAATAACAGTATAATTAGCGCTTTTTTCAATCCGTTCATCCCATACACCAAAAATATGATTACGCTGTAAAAAATAAACATTAATTGTGTTTAATAGTGAGAAATAGGGTTTTACTAAGGTTTTTAATAAATATTTTCTAGATTTTTCAAACATTAAAATTGATATCTCTTATTAAACATGATAATGCGATTTAATAGATAACTTTAAGCGCATAAATAATAACTATTGACTTTAGGATGACAATTACGAATAAAAAATGCTTATCATTGCTTTTTACCATAGCAGTGCTCACATTTATGTGCGGATGCATAGGCTCAGGCATAGCCAGGGGAGAATGGGGTGAGGTGGACGGCATAAAATGTAAAGTGGTAAATGTCGATACAGAGACCATAAAAGATAACAAGAATACGATAACGGTGATGCTCCAAAACACACGTCAGGATCCGGTCGAGTTTGGTACGGACTGTTTTAGGCTGAACGGAAAGGTCCAGGGCCAGCATTATACCCCGAAATCAGGCTCGATTAAGCTAAACCCCGGCGAGACTAAAGAGTATGAGCTGGATTTTTCAATGGTCCTGTTCGGAAAGGGAGCATACGAGTCGCTGGAGTTCCTCGGGCCTGATAAGGACGGGTCAGCGAAATATAATTTAGACCAATGATATCCGGATATGGCCAGTATTGGATCATAAGATAAATTTAATTATGGTCATTCTCTTAAAAATTTTTTACATATGATTATAATATTGACAGAAAACAATTTAATGTAATTGTTTAATTTATTAACAATAAAAAACCAATATATAGTAAAAACGGCTATTAATTCGTGATATTTGTGTTCCAGGAAAAACAGGGCGGCACCGTTAAGGACGATGAAAAAACCAGGGATGAGCTGATCGGGGAGATCAGGGTTCTCCGGGAACAGATAAAGAACCTGAGCGAACTTAATGAAAAAAGCAGACAGGTAGAGGAAGAGTTAAAAAGTTCTGAAGAAAAATTTAAGGCCCTTTTCGAATATGCCCCTGACGCTTACTATATTAACGACTTGAAGGGTAACTTTCTCGACGGCAACAGGGCGGCGGAGAAGCTGATAGGATATGACAGGAGCGAGCTTATCGGCAAGAATATGCTGGGACTGAGAATATTGCCGTTCAATCAGATCCTTAAAGTCTCGGGCATTTTGGCCAAAAACGTAATGGGAATCTCTACGGGGCCGGATGAGATCGACCTTTACAGAAAAGATGGGGCGCATGTTACAATCGAGGTCAGGGCCATTCCCATAAAAATGAAAGGACAGCTTGTGGTCCTGGGTATTGCAAGAGACATTACTGAACGCAGAAGCTCGGAATATGCCCTTCGAGAGAGCGAGGAAAAGTTCAGGGTGCTATCCGAGACGTCGATATCAGCCATATTTTTACACAGGGGCGAAAAACTGATATACGCCAATCCTGCCGCCGAAAAGATGACCGGATATTCTAAAGAAGAGCTTCTGAACATGAAATTTTCGGATATTGTGCACCCGGACTTTAAAAAGCTCGTGGAGGATAGAGCATATTCCAGGCTGCAGGGAAAAAGCGTACCGTCAAGGTATGAATTCAAGATCCTCACAAAGAGCGGGGAAGGAAGATGGGCGGACGTCACTGCCAGCATCATAGAATATAAGGGTAAGCCTTCGGTAATGGCGACGATATTCGACAATACGGAGCGTAAAAAGGACGAGGAGGAACTGCAGCTCACGCAGTTCGCCATTGACAGGTTCAAGGACGCAGCCCTTTGGATAGCTCCTGATGCCAGCATATTGAACGTGAATATAAGGGCCTGCGAGATGCTGGGTTATTCACGCGATGAACTGTTAAAGATGAAAATTTTTGATATAGATAAAAGTACCAAAGAAAAGAGCTGGAATAAATGCTGGAACCATTTGAAGAAAATAAGATCATCGACAAAAGAGCTGGAGTACATAACAAAGGATGGTGTAATATTCCCGGCAGAGGTAACGGCCAATTTCCTTGATTTCAACGGCAGGGAACTTAATTTTGCCATAGTAAGAGATATAACGGAGCGTAAGCGGGCGGAAATCCAGATCTTAAAGTCGCTTAACGAAAAAGAGGTGCTCCTTAAGGAGATCCATCACCGCGTCAAGAACAATCTTCAGATCATTTCAAGCCTGCTGAACCTGCAAAAAGAATATATCAAAGATAAGGAAGCTCTCGACATCTTTATCGAAAGCCAGAACAGGGTCAAGACAATGGCATTGATACATGAAAAACTATACCAGTCCAATGACCTTGCCAGGATAGACTTCAATGAGTATCTAAAGGGACTGACAGCATATATGTTCAGATCTTATGGCATTGATAAAACTGTTATTGGATTGGACATCAGTGTAAAGAATATTTTCTTAAACATTGATATGGCAGTGCCTTGTGCCCTGATAATCAACGAGCTTATCTCGAACAGCCTAAAGCATGCATTTCCCGAAGACATGAAAGGCGAAATAAACATCGAGATGTCGATGAATGGCAGTATGAGCCTGGTCTTCAGCGATAATGGAATAGGTTTGCCGGATGGGTTTGATTTCCGGAATACGACATCACTGGGTTTTCAGCTTGTGAACGTTTTGACTGAACAGCTAAACGGGTCGATAGAGCTGGATGGCCGGAACGGCACTAAATTCACGATAGAGTTCCCGGCTTTTATCGAGTAAAGGATTAGCAGTCATTTCGAAAGTTATCGTGTTTTATAGCGTCTTAATTCAGGATGCGAATGATGCGAGGTCAATCTCATTTTTCCACTACAAAATCTTTGATGAGCGGGGTCTTGCTCAGGTTTTAAGAATGAAAAATGTGTCTTACTAAACGGTCTTTGAGATGAAGTTTTTATGGTTGTGCCTGTCGGATGGCAGGTAAACACATAACCTCACAGAAACACGGAAACACAAAATTTTTTTATGATCTTTTAAGTGCACAAAAAGCACTAAGAATTTACTCACTAAACCTCTAAGGCTCTAGTATCACCGTCAACGCTCTAACACCTCTAACGCTCGGCTCAACGCACTAACCTCTCTAATTCACCAACGCTAAAACAAGACCCGAACATTCCCCAAACCACAAAAGTTCAATATCCCGGTTTGTGTTCCCCTTGACCTGTAGCAGGGATATATTTGTCGTGTAAGCGTCAACCGTGCAGTTAAAATTTAGTGTTTTTGGAGAATGTTCGGGTCTTGTTTTAGCGTTGGTGACTTAGAGCACTTCGAGCATTAAGCCGTGCATTAGAGACTTTAGTGCGTTGACGGTGATACTAGAGCCATTTGTGGTTTGGTGAGTGAACCTTTGGGTTTTCGTGACCTTAAATTCTAAAAAAAATTTGTGGTTCTGTGTTTCTGTGAGGTTACGTGTCTGCCTGCCATCCGACAGGCACAACGGCAGAACATCGATCCCATAATAGATGTTACATGCAAATTTTTACAGAGACCATTAAAAAGTTTTTCATGGGAATGCACAATGACGACAAAGGTCATTAAGAATCCTTAAAAATGATATGCATCCCGGAACATCTCATCAGGTTTTTGCCTGTACTTCTCGACGTAATTCTTTTTCTATGCCGGAGCAGATATCTTCTGCATCCTTATTTACCGGTATGATTTCCATATCATTGTATCCCCGGGCTCCGATACCCAGATCGGCGGCTCTTTTGATCTGCTCTAGCTGGAAGACACTTCCGCCGGATATCTCAGGAGTGGTCCCAAATGATCTTAGTACTGCAACCCCTGTGGCATCAATAGCTACTCTATCGACGCTGCCGATCATTATTCCCGGCTCTATCAATTTCCCGGCTTCAGGGCCGCCATTCGAGAATGCTTTAATGCCGTCCATAATGACAAATGCGGACTTATAGGCAGTATTGATCTCGGCTATCATCAGCCTTTGATATTTTGAGCTATGAAGCTCGCCCATATAATTGTAACCGTCATCGGGGTCATATTTTGCGACCATGCCTACGCTGTTCTTAAGGGACATGGTAAAATTGCCACCGAACCTGTGTGTTTTCAGGCAGCAGGTCTGTACGATCGCGTCGGCTTCCTTAAAGACGCGGGGAAATAAAAAACCTCTTGCCCAGTGGCTTCCTTCAGGGTTTTCCTTGATCCAGTCGCCGCTTTTAAGCTCGTCCAGTATCACTATGTCGAAACCTTGCTTTTTCGCAAGATCTGTCACACCCATTTCCCGAAGGACTACCCGCGTGATACCCATGCCGCTGCGTTCCGGCATAACGATGCCGGCCGCATTATCTTTTAAAGCATCGATAATTGCTGAAAGAGTATCCAAATGAGTCGAAGCGGGAAAAGGGTCTGCGCTGTTAAAATTAGCTTTTATGGCGACACGTTTACCGGATAGCGCATCGAGGCTAAAATATTTTAGTAACAAATTTACCCCTTTTGCCCGATCATCTGTCTTTATGACATAGACTTTTGACCTGTTACCCGCAGGCAGAAGTAATACCTCCTCTTCTATATCGGTCTTTTCTTATGACACCGGATCAATAGATAGAGATTTACATTACATAGTTAAAATCATCATGGAAAAAAATAGCGTACGAGACCATACAATATGCTTAGATAATGCCCCATGTCGTTAAGCCAATACAAACACGCTTATTTAAGAAGTCTTTACGGACCTTATTTATTATAGAATTAAGCATTCAGGCATTAATGCCTTAACAATTAACAGCATGTTGATCCATAAAAAAAGTCCATGACATAAGACTATTTTTGTATGGCTAAGACTCTGGCGGAACAACAGGACGAAATGATATGGTCGGGGACCGAGTTCAGGGAGACTATACAGGGGTTACTGGTTCGTAGTTGTATCGCCGGCAATTCGTAGTCAGTATAAGTAAAGCTAATTAAAACCGGCCCTTATTTAATTATTACAGGCTTATCTTCTTTCTCCAGTATGACCCTCAGTTTCGAATAATCCTCTTTTATGTCGGCTTTTACACCTATACCGTCAAAGGTTTCTTCCAGGAACTCTTTTATGAAACGGCGCTGAGACCCGGGGCCCGTAAGTAAAGTATATTCATGGTCCGAGCCGTTAGACCTGCTGATCTTGTAAAAGTTACAGGTCTCAAGCCTCTTCATTATCTCTTCCGGCGTCATGCTTTTTTTAGAGAACTGCTCAGCATGGGACTGCGCGATCTCTTTATGCGTTTTCCAGAATGTATCATTGTCAGCAAGGTTATCCACGAGGTTGAGGAAAAGCATCCAGTGGTCAACGTCCAGTATAACATGTTCGCCTTCGCCGAGAAGGTTTACGTACTGATTTACTTTTATACGGTCATCCTTATCGATAGCCCTGTTATCATAATAGAACCTGACGGCCCGTCTTATGAGCTCGCTTTGAGAGACCTGCTGCTCGTCTTTCAGGTCTTCGAAATACTGGTATGTTCGTTCATCAAAAGAAATTGTAACCCTTATAGGAGACTTCATTGGAAGTATATTGCCTTCTTCAAGTATATTAACTTTATTAATTAGGGGTGTATTTTTGATCCCGAAAGGTCAAATTTTATGATATTATAACAGGTAGATTATGAAATTCGCTTAAAATTATTAAAATAATATATGCCGACATTTAAACAAATTCCAGAAAAATAAGTGTTTGTAGGCACGCCACATACAAATTCTTAATTTGAGTGTTTTTTCCTTAAGATACGTGAAATTGATAAAAAGTAATGTGATAATAATAAATATTATATTCCAAATTTATCTTTTATAACAATATTAACTTATAAAAACACTATAAAATAACAAAATAATTTAAAATTATACCACATTGATAAAATAAATTAAAATTATGACGAATATTAAAAAATCATACGTTTTATGAACGTTTATGAAATCAAAATTATGAGTTAATATTATATATGAGTTATAGGAATTTCTTATCCTATGGTGATGCTTGGTGCATAATTATAAAGCTCATAAACCCATCATGTTCGGATTATTACTTTTTGTTCTCATGGTATTGCTTGTCCAGCCCGCATCTGCGGGATCTGATGCAGGCGTCTCACAGGAACAATTCTCGATGCTCACAATGCTCGTAGGAGTTATTTTCTGGGCAATAATGTTCGCGATCATATTCTTTATGCAGTCCGGTTTCATGCTGCTCGAGGCAGGCTCGGTAAGGTCGAAGACCGCAGCACACATCGGTGCTAAAGTAATGATCCAGATAGGTATCGGCATTATAGTATTCTTCTTCGTAGGGTTCGCAATAAAGGGATTCGCATGGCCTGTTGCGTATATTCTACCCTATTCGGCGACACTGGCGGATGGCTCAAGCTGGAGCGGTGTGCTGGCGAACCTGCCAGGAGATGCGATAACAGGAGCGGTCGGCTGGGCCCTCAGCTCTACCTCGGCCCTCCCGTGGACGTTCATGGCAACTCCCGACATGTACATCTGGGCGTTCCTGGGTTCGCTCGTGTTCATGCTCACTTCCCTTGCAATACCGGGAACAGTTTTTTCCGAAAGGATGACTTTAAAGGGTCACGTATTATTCGTGATCGTTTATGCTGCATTAATATACCCGGTATTAGCCTGGCTGATATGGGGCGGCCTTGCCGGAAGCCCGCTGATAGATCCCAATAGCGGTATCCTGCAGACGGTAAACTCGATTTTTACGCCCGCGGTTGATTCGGAGCTGGGACAGAAGCTTATAGAGTACGGAATGGTAGCGGACGCGACCGGTAAACACTTCTATGCGCCATTGACCGATTATGCAGGCAGTATGATCCATATACTGGGAGGTATCGTCGGCCTTATCGGAGCATGGTACCTCGGCCCCAGAATAGGAAAGTTCATAGACGGCAGGGCTCAGGCGATACCCGGTCACAACATCCCCCTGGCAGTATTTGGAGCGCTACTTCTCGCGTTCTGTTTCTTTGCGTTCAACGGAGGTTCGGCCATAGCCAACTACTTCAGCGGACCATTAGGCGAAGGTGCCGGTGTAAGGGGATTGTATATAGCGGATTATATTTTCAGCGACCTCTGGTGGGTAGTGATCGTCACTACAATGTCAATGGCGGGCGGCGTGGTCGGATCGATGCTGGGCTCATCAGTATTAAAGCTTAAGCCTGATCCGCTGGTAATAGCAAACGGAATGCTTGCAGGCCTCGTCGCCATATGTGCAGGCACCGGTTTCGTGCACCCCGTCTATGGGCTCGTTATAGGCCTGGTCGCCGGATTCCAGTTCCCTCTAGTGTTGAGGTTCGTGGAAGAAACGCTGAAGATAGACGATGCGATCGGTACGATACCTTGTCACACGATGTCCGGCATAGTAGGCGTATTAATGGCAGGGATCTGGGGCCAGTTATTCTGGTGGGGAATCATCCCGATGGACTGGGTACACCCGGGAGGGAGCATGATAGGAGGCTCGTTCATACCAACCATAGGCATCCAGATAATCGGCATACTGATATTATTGATATGGGCCATCCCAATCGGACTGGCCGCGTTCTGGGTAATAGACAGGCTTGTCGGCGCAAGGGTAAGCAAGCAGGATGAATTGTGCGGCCTGGACATAGCGGAACATGGTGTGACCGCATATCCTGAGTTCAACAGCAAGCAGACGGACACTTGCCCGAAAACGGTAGAATTTGATTCAGAGGAGGCGTGATCATGAAGAAGGTCGAAGCGATAATCAGACCAACTAAGTTTGAGGACCTTAAGAGGGCTCTTGAAGCGGCCGGATTCCATAGCATGACCGTTACGGAGGTCAAAGGAAGAGGCAGGCAAAAAGGCATCGTACAGCAGTGGAGAGGCCAGGAATACAGGGTCGACATGATCTCAAAAATAAAAGTAGAGATCATTGTCGATGATGACCGGGTGGAAAGTCTGGTATCCACAATAGTCGATAACACCAGGACTGGCAATATCGGGGACGGTAAGATCTTTATCATACCCGTAGATAATGTCGTACGCATACGTACCGGAGAAAAGGATGGAGAGGCTCTTTAATGAGCCATCCTTATTTTTTACAGGTGGTCAAATCAGGAAAATATAAGTATCCTACGTCATATCTCAGTTATCATGAGCTATGATATTAACCGGATAGTCCAGATATTTTACATTATAGGCTTTATACTGTTGATGGTAGGCAGTGTATGGTTTTATTCCAGAGGGGATAATGTTGGAATGATGATCAATATTATCGCTGCGATATTAATTCTGATAGCTTCATATTTTAGATTCAAAAAATGATCCACTTTTTCACACCATTTAATTTTTTATACATGGCGACAAATGAGATCGCTCAAGTAAACAGCAAAGCATGCAAAGGCGACAAAGTAACATTAATATTTCACCACAAAGCGCACAAAGACGAACAAGATTGAAATATCTTAAATTATAAATCTAAAATACGTTATTAATTAAATATTGCCATATTAATAAATTAAATCATTAATAATAAGTCCATTTATCGATATAGTAATTTATTCTAATTAAAAGAGCCTCGAATCCTCTTTGTATACATCTTTTCATTTAAGTAGGCAATTATACTATTTTCGCAAGATAATTTGATTAATATATAGTCTAAAGTTGGAAATTAGGTGATACCAATGGCTAAAAGAGAAGAACGTGGAGAGATGACAGTAAGAGAAGCCGGAAGAAGAGGCGGGGAGACCACAAAGAGGACTCACGGGCACGAATTCTATGTTCAGATCGGCCACAAAGGAGGTCAAAAGGTAAGAGAGCTCATAGAAAGGGGGAAGGAACAGCAGCGCGAATAAAGATAAAGCGCTGATATAAGGCGGTCCAAAAGGGCCGCCATAAACTCCCGATATATTCGATCGATCAAAAACGAACCATATAACAATAAAAAGATATCTCGATAATGAAGATCAGGCTTTTTTGTATTCATCAAAGAGATACAGTCATTATGCAAGGCCATCATGACCTTATTTTTACCCAATTATGCAATTTAAATCTTGAGATACCAGAATAAAAAGAAATGTTTAAGTACATATGCCCCTACTAGAAAGCCGATGGACGACAGGCAACTGGCAGGTATTTGCGGCTTATATTGCGGCTGCTGTATAATCTATAGAGCTTATCACGACGATGATACGGAACTGACAAAGACGATCGCCGCAGGCCTTGGCATAGAAACCGGCAAGGTCAGGTGCGATGGATGCAGGTCGGAAAATAATAACTGCTGGACGGGTGAATGCGAATTCAAATCCTGCTCGGCGAAAAAAGGGGTCGAGTCATGCGCTTTTTGTGATGAGTTCCCCTGTAAGACCCTGAAAAAGTTCAACAAGAATAAATCGCCACACCACCATACATCCATAGAGAACCTTAAAGAGCTAAAAGAAAAAGGCATGGATAAATGGCTCGCGGACCAGGAAAGGAAATGGCTTTGCCCGTCATGCGGTATCACGCATACTTTCTATGATACTGAATGCAGATACTGCGGCCACAACTTCTAATTTTTTTATACCTGCGACAAATGTTTTTGCGTATGTGATCACTTTTGTCTCAGGGCTTTATTACTGCCTGTATACAATCCATAATTGGTCAAAATTAACACAAAGGCAACTAAGGGCACGGCTTTTTTCACCACAAAGCGCTCGAAGGGCTTAAGGGTCCGCATTTTTTTTTAAAATATGATAACATTTAAAAAGAAGTCCTTTGTGTACCCTTGAGCCCCTTATGCGCTTAGTGGTGGAAATTGGTGTACCTTGTTCGCCTTCCTGCGCTTCGTGGTTAACAAATTAGTGTACCTTAATCGCCTTCGTGCGCTTTGTGGTGAAAAAATTAGTCGACCTTTGAGCCCTTTGTGGTTAAATTGTGTAATCTTTTGTAGCCTTGTATAACAATTTATTTGGAACAAATCCTAAAAAACAGGGCCCTGTGCGATGTGATAATCCATATCACGATTACTTCATATACATAGAAGCGTTTCTAGTTAACTGGATAGACCTTAATCGTCGATCAAAAGACCTTAAATGCCATAACGATGGCGTATAGGCAGAACCGCCTGACGAATACTTTTGCAGAGCACTCTCATTTGCTTTAATTGCAAATATCACAAGATCGATAATAAACGATCTCAAGCTGGCGATCATATGGTAAACATAATATCAAGCTTTAAAGACCTGAGGACAAAGTTTGACAGGCAGGTATGGCTGCTGTTCGCAGGTATGATAATCAACGTATTGGGAACATCGCTGGTGATGCCCTTCCTGTCCATCTACATGTATGAGAAGATGAACATATCAATGACTGAGATAGGTATCGCGTTCTTCATCGCGACGGTGATGGGGGCCATATCGGCATACATAGGCGGAGCCCTGTGCGACAGATATGGAAGAAAGCGATTATTCATGATAGGGCTGATATTCCAGATACTGGCATATCTGCTCATTAGCGTCTCGATAGACTTTAAAGTGTCATATATCGGCATGGTCATGGTATTGACCGTGGCGTTTTTCATAGACGGGCTATACCGTTCGGTCCCGGAAGTGATGGTCGCTGACGTGGTACCTCCTGGCGACAGGGTAGAAGCATACGGCTTGCTAAGGATCGGAGCCAACCTCGGCTGGGTCATAGGCCCCATGCTAGGCGGAGCTCTCGCATTGTTCGCCATGTCATATTCTAGCATGTTCTATGTGACGGCATTCACGACATTCGTATATTTGCTCCTGGTCGTGTTCATGCTAAGGGATACTAAGCCGTCGTCGTCTGATAGCCGCTTGAGCTTCAGTGATGTGAAGAGGATAGTCCGGGATACGCCTTTCCTGTTATTTTGCATAATATCGCTGCTGATAGTCATCCCGTACTCCCAGATGTATTCGCTGCTATCGGTATACTCGTCAGCTTATATCGGGATGACAGAATTTGAGATCGGCCTGTTCTTCTCACTAAGCGGGATAATGGTCGCGACGATGCAATACCCGCTATCGCTGGTCGTGAAAAGATACAGGATGACGATGGCGCTGGCATTGTGCTGCGTAGTCTTCGCCCTGGGGTTCGGGATACTGGCGCTGGCGAAAATAAACCTGCTGGTCTATTTTAGCGTAGCAATTATTACGGTGGCGGAGATGATATGGTCCCCGGCATCGGCCACATTGCAGGCGAACATGTCGCCGGAAGACCGCAGAGGCAGGTACTTTGGGTTCAGCGGACTGGTATTTACGATGGGCTTTGCGATAGGTCCGTTGTTCGGAGGAGTTCTAAAGGACTCGTTCGAATATAATACCCAGTATATGTGGCTGGCAATATCCGGCATATTTATTGTCGGCTTGCTGCTATTCATGGGTTTGAACAGATATATACCCAAAGATAAGAATGTCGCAATGGTAGCCGTAAAAGATGAGGAGGCCGTCATTAAGGAAAAAGGAATTCCGCAGATAGAGGTCCCGAAGGCTGAATGACACACTATTCAGCCTTTTTGACCATACAATCTGTCCGGTATCCTGAAAAGGCTTTATTGTAAGGCTAAAAATAAATATCGGTATAAAAGCCAAATTTTAATCGGTGTCTTTAATAATTATTTTCGGTCGGATTCCCCTTTTCTGCCCACTCTTTAATGCCGCCCCGATATATCATGACATTCTTGAATCCCTTTTCAATGAACTTTTTAGCAGCGATCGTGCTTGCGGAACAATCATATCCGCCGCAATAGATTATTACCTCCAGGTCTTTGTCAAAGCTATTGATAAGCTCTTCAACCTCATTCGCAGGTATCGGCACAGCGCCCGGAATATGTCTTTCTGTGAAGTTGGTTAGACTGCGTGCGTCGGCAAGCAAATAAGGCTTTCTGGTCTTCATTCTCTTCTTTAGCTCATCGATGGCTATAGTACGCATCTGTTGTTCATACAAATCCATCACCTGATGAAATCTTGATTGGATGATAACGTTAAAAATATCATGTCGATTAATGTCGGTTATTTTAATAATAAACAAAATGTGAACGGCTTTAATTATCGTAGAAAATTGATCAGTATATGATAGCCTGCCATGTGCATATGATCGTTTAAGGTTTTTTAGTTCCAGTTATGCATGCGCATAGAATTATATATTTTAAACAAAATAATTAATATAAATGGTTGGGTGACACGATGTTCGTCGAGAATAGCGAGAAAAACAGGAATATATGCCGGTCATATTGCGGTACATGCCCCAGTTATGACAAAGAATGCGGGAAACTACTCTTCTGCTCATTAGGGAACATCAATACGGAAATAGCGAAAAAAGGATGTAAATGCGGCATGTGTCCGGTAGCGATAGAACATAAGCTTGACGGGAGCTATTATTGTATACATGGAAACCTGGATACGTTCGGTTAAATATATCCTTGATTTCCATATTTTTATTTAATAGTTAAACTCGCACGGCATATCCAGTTTCTCACAAATAAGTCTCATATCATCTTTTATGGATAAAAAGAAGCCGCTATCCCCGAATAAAGCTGACCTGCAGGCATCCAGCACTCCTATATCTTTATCCTTAAGATGATCCTCCAGTGCATTCCACATACCGGGCCGTAACCTCAGACGGTCGAACATGACTCTTTTTGCCCCGGCTTCTTTCGCGGAAAGTATGATGCTTTCAAGTCTATCCCTGTCAATTATCCCGGGCACTGCAGGGCCGATGAACGCCCATGTGTCTATATTTTCATCCGCCAGGACCCTCATCGCCTTTAATCTTCTGCTCACTGGCGGTGCCCCCGGCTCTATCAAAGAGCTTGATATATCGTCAGCAGCAGTTATTGTAAAACCGACTTCTTTTTCGCTAAACTCTTTAATGATATCCATGTCCCTTAATATAAGGTCCGATTTAGTCTGTATGCAGATAGGAAAGTCTTTAGGTAAAAGCACGTCAAGACATTTTCTTGTCAATTCCAGCTTTTTTTCCAGCTTTTGATACGGATCGACTACGGTGCTTATGCCGATAACTCCCCTGGGGGCCTTTCTTATCTCACGCTCAAGCACTACGGGAATATTCATCCTGGCCGCCGTAAACGTGCCCCATGGCTCACTGCCCTGGTAATGTAACGTGTATGGCGCATAACAATAGATACACGCATGCTCGCAGCCCATATACGGGTTTAATGAATAATCAAGCCCTTTGAGGGTTGACGGGCTTAGAGCTTTTTTACAGGTTATCTCAGTATACCTGACGCTCAAGTTCAGCCACTCCAAAAATCCGTCAGCCGTTTCTGGAAACGGGAATCCTTCAACACCGCGCTGTTAAGGGTCCATCGTTTGATAGGAATGTCGAATCTTGTCTGTATGTACATAAGCGCCCCCTCCAGCGTGTTGAATGATGAGTACGGGCCTTTCAGGGCGTTCCTTACATTCTCGCGGACGTTCCAGACACCTACAGGCATGATATATCCCGAATGGGCCTCACGCAATATGACGACTTTTGCCTGTCTCTTTTCTTTTAACAGATATTCTGAAGTTGCCAGCCTGGCAGCATAGTAGCATCCGCCTATCGAAGCATAAGTGTTCCTTCCTTCGTAGCCCTCATGGTCCGATATGATCATTATTTCCCGGCCCGCGGGATTCCAGACGGTGTCGGGATACCATGCCTCCACGAGCTCATAGCTCCACGGTTCCGGTGTCATAAGGACGATAAAACGGTTATCCAGCTGCCAGCTTTCAAAAACGCGATATTCGTTGATCAGAGGAAGCTGCCTTACCTCATCCATCAGCGTTTCGGATATGATGCTGTCAACAGCCGTAATGCTCTGTCTCGTAGGCACGATCTTTCGTGATCGCTTATGGCCGAAGGCGCCCATGCTGAACGCTTTCTGTATCCGTGTCACGAGAGTGTCATTATCATACATTTCCAGTACTGCATCCCTTGACCCCAGGTCCGTGTCATAATGGGCTTTCTCTATACGTTGATCCAGCCGGAAATTACCTATCTCGACGCTTTTCAGAGGGGCCGAAGGGCCGAAGGGCTGTACCTCGTCATCAAGCTCTATCCTGCCATACGGCTTTTTATAGAACCGGGCGTCGGTATCCACCGGGTCGGAAGACATCGATAAAAGAAGCATGTCATCCACTATCTTCCCGAATTTTTCAGGGCGCTTAACGTTGACCTTGAACAGCCCCCTTACGAGCGAGCTCCTGAAACCGACTATGTCATCGATGGTCTTCCCTATCCATCTCTCAGGCGTATCCATCTCGCTGGTATCGCCGATGACCGGCGGGACGAGCGGCCCTATAGATACCTGCGGATAACCATGCCTGCCGACAAAAACTCCCGGAGCGGAGCCGTAAATGGAGGAAGAGTCTATCTTCGGCATATTTTTTAGCTTCGCATAAAACTTTACAAGTATGGGACATCTTTCTTTTGCGCACAGCATTTTCGTGCCTTTACACGCGACACATAAAGAGCCCTCACGCTCTCCCAGGAGGTTCTTAGAATGACATTCTTTGAATATATGCTGTGTCTGGCCTGGATCTAACATAAGCTGATAAGGATTTAGTTTCGGATGATATAAAGGATATCAGTGAGGATTGAAAGTATTCCCTTTTTATTAATGATATTCTCTACTGCGTTTTTAACAGGATGTTAACAGCGTCTATCTTCTCCCAAAAGATAACCTCAAATAAAACTTTCTTAAAACGAATAATAGATATGATGTTAAAGATCAAGAGCTCGCTTTTACGATCTCTTTCATTACCAGAGGGTTTTTCATTATGGCCTCTGCTTCCTTCAATGTTATTTTTAAGGCTTCGGACAGGTCATTTTTAAGCTCGTCTTTCGAGAAGCCGCCGTTATGGCGCTTAAGTTTAACGACCTTTACTGCCTGTTTGATCTTATGCTCCTTTTCACGGATCTGGTAGGTGCGGATAGCCCTCAGGAAATCGATCTTCCTGAATTCCGGCCAGAACGGGGCGCAAATATATATCCCGCATTCATTACCGCTTGACTGCCAGGGGAGGAAATTCGACGTGCGCTCGTCTCCGCCTGTCCTGATGATGAGATCGACCTTTGACTTTGGAGTCTTATCAAGGTACAGGTAGTCGTCCACCATATCCTCGTTAACGTCCGCAGGCTCGATCACGTCCGACTGTATATCCCTCGCCATCTTTTTAGCGCCGTCTACGAGCTCCTGCCTTCCGCCATAGGCTATAGCGACGTTAAGGAACATGTTATCATACTCCGATGTTACCTCATCGGTCAGTAGGACCTCTTTCTTGACGTCCTCGGGCAACATTTCTATGTCACCCATATATCTTACCCTGAGCCTTGACTTATGGGTCCTCGGGTTCTCGCGCGTTTCCTTGAACTTGGCCTTCATGAGATCGAATATCGCCTTCTTCTCACCTTCCGGCCTGTTGAAGTTCTCCGTAGAGAAAGAATAAAGAGTAAGCTGCTTAACTCCGAGCTCTTCACACCAGTTCAGTACCCTTTCTGTCGCATCGGCGCCATATTTATGGCCTTTCTCGGTGGATTCACCGATCATCTTTGCGAACCGACGGTTTCCGTCCTGGATTATAGCTATATGCTGAGGTATCGGGTTTTTAAGGACCTCTTTCATGATGGAATGCTCATACCATGCATACAGGATGGGTATGCGCTCGTACCATCTTGACAACAGGAGGTTCCTTAAAACAGATTTTAGCTTCATAGACTTTACTGTGTGTCTTCCAGCGCCTCTTTGACGAGGTGCTTGTATTTTTCCTTTATGGAATACATGTTATGGTCGCCGGTGACATCAACGCTCAAAATACCGGTCTTGGACCCCATCAGGCCGACCATGGCCGGCGTGCCTTTGTTCTTAACGTCAAAGTTCTGTTCCCTGAGCTTTTCATCGATGTCCCTGGTCTCGTACGGTCCGCCCACCAGGAACATAGAAAGAACTGCCCGTCTGCGCCCGTCCTTATCCCTGCTTAAGTATTCTTTGATACGGCCCAGTACCATTTCGTCTTCAGAGCTATTCAGAGTCACCACTTCCAAAAAGTAAATAATGATCGGTATATACGGTTATGCTTAAATTATTTTTATCATTCATAAAGGTATTCTCTCCACGACCAGTCCATTCTCGAACGGATACCGCTCAACGATCGATCTTTCTATCCCGCCGCCCAGATCTTCCGCGATATCCTCTAATATCCACCAGGCGATCTCGATCCTGCCGGTGTCTTCATTATACTCGTACATGCCGGATGGAACTTCAACTTCCATTATTAATTTCAGCGCTGCAGCGATATTTCCGGTTATTTCTCCGTATATTATAGTTCCGTCATCGCTGATTTCATCAAACGGCCTTGCAACATTACGCGCTATCCGTTTTAGCCTTTCACGAAGCTGGATGGCGTCTTTAAAGCGAGAGGAACAATACCTAGTATTTGCTATGGTATTTAAAACTATCTCGTATCCTGTCTGTTCACTGCCCCTGACGGCATTAGATATATCATCCCTTAGCTCATATCCCCTTGCCCTCATCGCATCGCAGTTAGTGTCCGAAAATTCCAGCTCATTAAGGTTAAGGAACCCGCCAACATCCTTTACTGCTTTTTCGATCTCGGGAACGCTCTTTATGGCAGGTATCTCGATACCTGCGTCCATTCCGGCCTCTTTTGCGGCCTTTAAAGATGCATAATATCTCGTGTTCCGGAAGTCATCCCATTCATCTTCAGGTGGATGGAAACGGATCTCATCCAGCCCCGCATTTTTAAGCTTCTCCAGAACATCTATGTCCGGAGCCGTGCTCGTATAAAGATGAATATGATGCTGCTTGCCGAAAGCGTTTTTTAAGAGGCGGATATAATGAATAGTCCTGTCAAGCCTGATAAGAGGCTCGCCGCCAGTTATCCCGGTCCCCAGCGCATCCATCTGCCTGGCCTCGGCGATAACATCGGCGTCAGATCTCACAACCTTTTCGTTGGCATAAACTACATCTTTACCTTTTCTTTCCTCGGAGAGCGGACAATAAAAACAATCCCTGCTGCATATTCCGGTAATAAAAAGTACCATTTTTGCGCCCTGATGGCATAAACGGCAGCCTTCGCATAGTTTTGTATGGGCTGAGCCGGTGCCGTCCTCTTCCAGCTTGTTTATCATCTTAAGACCTGACGTTTGGACTTAATTGTTACCTTATGTTAAATATATTTTTATGTAGAAGACCTAAAAAAATTAAGTAAAAGAACAAAAAAGATATTGCAGGCTTTTTAGATCTTAGCCCGCTCAAACTTTTCACTGGCCTTTAATGGCTTCGTAGCATCTATACCCATTTTTGAAGTCACGTTATCTTCCGATACGGGATCCAGCGAACTTCCCCGGACATTGGATATTATCATAACGTCCCTGTCGGCTTTTACCCTTGTGGCCAGGGCGTATTCCACATCCATCGGGTCGAAGATGTTAATGTCGGAATCAACGACCACGACGTGCTTTAAGCTCGTATGCGCCGCGAATGCTGCCATGATGGCGTTCTTTCCATCCCCTTCGGTCTGCTTCTCTATCTGGACTATAGCATGAAGGTAGCAGCAGCCCCCTTCTGTGAGTACCACGTTCCTGACCTTGGTCACGCCACCGACCGCCTTATATATTAACGGCTCGTACGGGACACCCATTAAAAGCTTATGCTCGCTGCCGCCCGGGAGTATTCCGTGATATATCGGGTCCTTTCTGGTATACATGTTTGTCAGATTAATTATCGGCTCCGGCCGGATATGGTCGTATGAGCCGGTAATGTCTACGAACGGCCCTTCTTTAACCTTCTCTACCGGATCGATGCTGCCCTCCAGAACTATCTCTCCGTGCGGCACTTCAACGCCGTTATCAAGGGTGACCAGCTCGACGGGCTCTCCCTTCAGGGAGGACGCATATTCCCACTCCTTTCCTTCCGGGACTCTTGTGGACGCCGCGAACACGGTAACAGGGTCGACGCCTATGACAATACCCACCTGAAGAGGCTCGTTATGCTTTGCCGCCTCCCTGTGCATCACATATGTGTGCCTGGGCGGTACCAGCCTGGCTGCCAGAGTGGTATCGTTAACGACCATGAGCCGGTGAATCGAAGCGTTGACATTATCCTTATACTTCGATACGACTATGCCCGCCGTGATATAGGCCCCGCCGTCCTTTTTAAAATGCTTCATTATGGGCAGTTTTGACAGGTTTGCCTTTGACCTGACCTCGAACATCGGCGAATTATCGACATGTTTTACCTCGCCATCAAAAGAAGTTCCTGAGAGCTTATTGATGATATTTTCCGGGGTTACGCCCAGGGCTTTAGCAAATGACTCCCTGGAGTTCATAACGTTCATTGCAGCCCTGCGGCCCATACAGTCCTGGAACAGTATCGGGCGCTTATCCTGAAAAGCCATTTTCGGCGCCTCAAAAATGGGCGACACGGGCTTCGTGATCTCCAGGAGTTCGCCATCTTTCTTTAATTTTTCGATGAATTCTCTAAAACCCAACGTAATACCTCCTCAAGGAAGTGAGATGATCATGATTATCATCAGCCGGTGAATCAATACCCGCTATACTTGAAATATTTTTTTATCAAAGCGCATATGGCCAAAAAATAATAGTCCGTGAGCACTTTAAGACATTTATATAACGAATATGATAAATAGATAAACTTATCGGTGTTATTGAAATCAAAAGAAAAGGAAGCCAACGTCCGGACTCGAACCGGAATTACAACGCTCTGCAGGCGTTTGCGTAGCCACTCCGCCACGTTGGCATGTTAGTATGTTACATACCCCTTAAAGCATGTTTTGATATATAAGATTGTTGCTTAGAGAGGGGCATTTATATACATTTATTAGCCCACTGGATTATATTTTATTGCATGATTAAGGAATCACTACTATAAAATATCAATGAATAATATAATAATACTAATATATATAAATTTTTAATGGTTAACAAATAACTATCGTGACTTCCACCATATGAAAAATTATGTATTAGCAGATTACAATATAACTGGTTACCATGCAGGCCGGGGAATTATCAGGTAAAGAGATAAAGAGATATGACCGCCAGATCATCATGAGAGGATTCGGCGAAGAAGGGCAAAAAAAGCTTAAAAATACAAAAGTATTCGTGGCCGGATGCGGTGGCCTGGGCAGCCCCATAGCCGAATACATGGCCGTCGCAGGGTTCGGCAATATCGTCATAGCGGACATGGACACCGTGGATCTCTCAAACCTTAACAGGCAGATACTGCACTGGGAGAAAGATGTAGGGGTCTCTAAAGTCGTTAGCGGGCATGAGAAGCTCACACAGATGAACAGGGATATAAATATCGAGGCCTTTAACGGCAGGATCGATGAGAATAATGTCTACGACCTTACCCGGGACTGCGATATAATAATGGACGCCATGGATAATTTTGAGACAAGGTATCTCCTGAACAGGGCGTCCATAGAGCACGACATACCTTTGATATACGCCTCCGTATGGGGCATGGAAGGCAGGCTGACGACGATCATACCCGGCAGCACCCCCTGTATTGAATGTATTTTTCCGAAAGCCCCGCCGAACGAGATCTTTCCGATACTTGGCGCCACCGCGGGCGTGATAGGCGCACTGCAGGTGACAGAGGCGGTAAAGGTCATTCTCGGCATCGGTGAACCGCTGGCGGGAAGGCTGCTCGTGTATGACGGGGAATACATGGAATTCCATGAACTAAAGATCTGTAAGAACCCCGTCTGTCCCGTATGCGGTAAAAAGTAAATACTGGCCGGCCCATATCAGGCGTTTTTCTACAGATCTTTTTTACAGGCCTACTTTCCGGCACTCTTAAGCTCTTTGTATCTTACGTAGAGATAATATCGCCTGACAAGAATAGTGCCCAGTGATACCATTAGAAAGAACGAAATAAGGAGACCCGTGTCAAGCAGGTGAGAACCTTTCAGCAGGTCTTTCCCATACATCTTGACGATCAGGATACCCATCCAGACAGCGGTCCCGATCAGCGATCCTTTTACCAGGATATTGCCGTTGTCATCCGATCTCACCTTCATGAACTTTGAGATCGCATACCCTAAACCGCTTCCTATTGCAAGCCCGAACATTAGTATGATGATATTGAGCCATCCGCCCAGGATGTCGTTTAAGGAGACCATCAGCGTTAACGGGATCATGAATAAGGGCAGTAAAATAAATTTCTGTAATCTTAACTTTCGTTCTCTTAACTGTAACAATAAAACTATCCCTACTATCAGCAGGATAAAGGATGATGGCATCTGGTAGTCCTGTGCTCCGCCGGCAGTGATATTAGTGAATATCCCGGAATATTCGATAAGTAACATATTATATCATTTCACAATCCACTCATTTCTTTTTAGATGAGCTTTTTGGAGACGACCTTCTCTTTTTCGGTTCTCCCCATCTTTCAAAAATGTCGTTCTCGATGCCTATCTGGTCGAGTATTCTTCCCACGACGTTATCTATAAGATCGTCTATGGTCTTCGGCCTGTTATAAAATCCCGGACATGCCGGCATTATCGAGCCGCCCGCCTGTTTCACTTTTACCATGTTCTCAAGGTGGATAAGGTTCAGCGGCATCTCACGAGGCACCAGCACAAGCTTTCTGCCCTCCTTTAAGGCGACATCGGCAGTCCTGGCTATAAGCGTCTCCGCATACCCTGTGGCGATCGCGGATAAAGTTTTCATGGTGCACGGGACTATCACCACCGCGTCAAACTTGTACGAGCCGCTGGCTATGGGTGCCATAAAATCTTCTTCATCATAATGATAGGAAGCCATTTTTATCAGGTCTTCGACCTTAATGTCAGATTCGAACTCGATAAGCTCTTTAGCGTGCTTTGACATGACAAGATGGGTCTCGGCCTTTCCCTGTAAGACCTCCACAAGCCTGATGCCATACTGCACGCCGCTTGCGCCCGTCATTGCGATAACTATTCTTTTTTGCATAGCTTTTCCACCAGTTCTACGATAAGCTCTTCACAAATTCTGATCGCCGACGTTATCTCATCGGGCGTCATATTATCATAATGTATCCCGGCAACGACCACTACGTTCGATCTCAGGCTTTTTGAGAGCTTTTCAGCAGCATCCTTGGCAACACGGTCGTCCCTGTGCGATGGCACTGTTATCACTGAAGAGCTGGCAAGGCCGCCGGTGAAAGTTCCCACTGCGGCGGCGCCGATATGCGCATCGCCGCCCGTGATATACACAAGCGTGTCAGGGCCAAGCCTTACAGCGTTCAATATTATCGATACCCTTCCCCGAGACCCTTCCAGTACTATCCGGCCCATTTATGCGACCTCTAGCTTTGCCTGTTTTGCCACTTTTTCCACGTTGAAATAATCTCTGGCGATACCGGCCACTTTCTCGCGATGCTCAGGTAGCGTGTATACGCCCATACGCCAGTCACTGGCATAAGACTGCTCTATTATCCTGACGAGTTCGGATACGTTGTCCACGTATTTCAGCTGTTCGTTTTCCATCAGGACTTTCACGTTCTTCTCTTTGAACTCCGGCACCTTAGGTATGTCGACGAGCACATAGCCGCTGTCGATACCGGCAAGCCTGGCTATCTCGCTCTCGATCTCCTTATGCGCTTTGGCATATTTTACAATGCTTTTATCGACAAGGTCAAAGCCCACGTAGATGGCCCTCTTGAAAAGGTTCCTGTTATTAAGCCGGTCGATCATCTCGGAAGAGTACTTGTTGTAACCCCTCATCAGGACGTTCAGTTCGTAATCATCTATTAACTGCAGGTGCGTCGGGTCAAGATCGTTCTCCTGGATCGCCACGTCAAGGGCGTTCACGAACATCGCACCGGCTATTCGGCCGACATGATGGTTATAGACTGAAGGGTACATCAGGAACCTTGACATAAGGAGCGATTCCGCGGATTTTAGTCCCCTGTGGAAAAGCACGATATTATCGTCGTGGAACTTGAAGTTACGTAAAAGATGAGAATAATCGACCATCCCGTATGCGACGCCGGTGTAGTATGAGTCGCGTATAAGGTAATCCATCCGGTCTACATCCAGCGTTCCATTCACTATCTGCCCTATTTTCGTCTTTCCCATTATATGGCTGGAAATAGCTGAAGCCGATATGCCGTATTTATCAAGTATTGTGGAGATCTCCTCTTTTTCAAGAAGGAACTTTACGTCCATGTGTTTCCTTCTCGTATAAAACTCGATGATGTCCTCGGAATCATGTGAATACGGACCGTGGCCGATGTCGTGCAAAAGAGCCGCGATCTCGATCTCCATGCGCTCTTCCCGGGAAAGCTCTGCCGAGACCTTGCTCGCGAGATAATATGTGCCCAGCGAATGCTCGAACCTTGTATGATTCGCCCCGGGATAAACAAGGTTGGTCCAGCCCAGCTGCTTCACGTTCCTGAGCCTCTGCATAGTTCTTGTATCCAGCAGCTCTTCGATATAAGGGCTGATCTCTATATAACCGTGAATGGGGTCTCTTATGGGGCTCATAGATGTAAAATTGACACTGATACTATATTTTCTTTCTGTCAGATGAATTTTTTAAGGGAAAATACCTGTGATGGATAGACGCTCCTGGGACCGCTTATAATGAAGCTTATTATGCATGCGATGGCTGCGTATGGCCCTATATGCGGACCGAAAATCTCTATCGACATGATGCTCGATGCGATCGGGGATTTTGTCGCGCCGGAGAGCACGCTGACCAGCCCTATCGCCGCGAACGTGGCAATGTCAAGCCCGAATACCTCCGCAAAGAATACGCCTGCTGTCGACCCTATGAAAAATATTGGCGTCAGTATGCCGCCGCTGCCGCCAAAGCTCAATGTTATGCCGGTAAACACCATCTTAAGGAGGAAGGCATACCATTCGACAGTGTTTCCCTGTACTGTCGATTCGACGGTATCCATTCCAAGCCCGAGGTACATCGGGGAGAATATCAGTGCCAGCACCACAAGCGAGAAACCGCCCACCAGAGCCTTCACATGCTCGCTGGCATTTATTTTTCCTGACAGCTTTTTAAAATAGTTCATACACTCGATGAGAACGAGCGAGCAGATGCCGAAGAACACGCCTGAAACGATAACTTTCAACAGGAACATCTCGCTCAGGTCCGGCACAAAAGGAAGGGGGCTGTACAAATAAGTGATCCCTAGCAGCGTGGTAACATAGAAGCTTACCATGCCCGCGATAAAAGAAGGTAACAGTACCCCGTATAGCAGGTTCCCTACGAAAAGCACCTCGACGCCGAATATCGCGCCTGCTATCGGAGTCCCGAAAACGGATGAAAAACCTGCGCTTATGCCGCATATGACGAATTTTTTACGGTCCTCGTCGCTGAACTTGAAGATGTCCGCGAACAGTGAAGACAGTCCTGCGCCGATCTGAGCGCACGGCCCTTCCTTACCCGCAGACCCGCCGAAAGCTATCGTGAGGACTGTCGCGACCAGTTTCACGGGAATTACCATCGGGTTTATTTTCCCGGAGCGAAGGTGCACGGCCTCGATGACCTTATCGGTTCCGTGGCCTTCCGCCTCAGACGCCAGTTTTTTTATAAGCCATGAGCTCGAAAAAAAAGCCAGTGGCAATAGTAAGAAATAATAATTATATTGATGAGTGTACTGGGTGCTCCATCCCAGAGCTTTTAGGAATATAGTTGTCGATACGCCCACCATTATTCCGATGAACGCTGCATATAATATCCATTTTAATACTCCGATGAACAGATCAGTCTCTTGCTGTATTATGCTTTCCTCTTTAAACTCAAATGCCATTACGCAAGCGCCTCTATGCTATTGGTCCGGATTCGTATCACCTGTTCCTGAAGGAATGGGAATAAGGTATATTCATCATGTGTTATGTACTCTTCGTCTAAAACGGGGATCATTATAAAATTATAAAAGTTTTTTAGCTCCCGATCGGTTTACATGGATAGAATAAGAGTACTGCGCCGTGTCGGTAAGTCAGATGGTTTAACCGGCATTATCGAATAAGATTGCCCGATATCCGGGTACGGCATGCTGTACGCCGTATATAAGGCATTTTCATGTGGCCGGTACAAAAAGCTAGTGGGACATGCAGGATGGTGATTATTAAGTTTTAAGATGATTGACCGCATACAGAGTATCGGTATTATAATGTTTTCAGTTTTATCAGGCGGTACTGGTACTCCGAAATTACTCCGGGGTTTTGAGGATAGCGAGGATCTGAACGTTATTGTGAACACGGCCGAGGACATATGGGTCTCCGGCAATATGGTAAGCCCCGACGTTGACTCGGTCATATACACCCTGGCAGGCATCATAGATGACGGTAAATGGTGGGGAATAAAGGGAGACACGTTCCACACCCATGAGGCATTAAAAGCGATAGGCCATTATGAGGAGCTGATGATAGGGGACAGGGACAGGGCGACGCAGATACGCCGCGCCGAGCTGATAAGGAACGGCAATACCCTGACCGAGGCCACAATGGAGCTTTGCAGCTCCTATAAGATAAGATCGAGAGTCCTTCCGATGAGCGAATATGATATCACTTCGGTCATAAGCACCACTGAAGGCGATATGCACTTCCAGGACTTCTGGGTGACCTGCCGCGGAGAGCCGGAAGTGACAGAAGCCAGGCTCTTCGGAACCCTGAAACCTACGGACGAGGTGATGGAAGCGTTGAACGCCTCCGAGAATATTATCATAGGCCCGAGTAACCCTATAACGAGCATAGGCCCGATACTCGCGCTGGAAGGAGTGGCTGATGCCTTGAAGATAAAGTTCGTAGTCGCTGTAAGCCCGTTCATCGGGGATAAGCCTGTCAGCGGGCCTGCCGCGAAGCTCATGAAAGCTAAAGGCCTTGAGGCATCGACCAGAGGCGTCGCCGAGTTCTATAAGGATGTCGTCGACGTGTTCATAATGGATGAAAGGGATAACACCGACTTATCGATGTATGACTTCGAGGTTGACAGGTTCGACACCCTGATGACGGGCAAGGAAAAAAGCAAGGCTCTGGCAGATTTCGTCTTAAGCAAATGTGTGTGAAAGATCAGAGCGCTTTCGCACACATGTATTTTTTATTCATTTGATTTTAATAGGTCATTCATCATCGTTATTAGCTCTTTTACACGGGGATTGTCCTGGCCGCAGGCAGGGCACCTCACCTTATCGCAATCCCGGCTCTCGCCGCAGCTGCCGCATGTCGATCTTATTCCCTCCAGAGTGAATTCTTCTCCGCAAAATATACACTTCATTTTTTTACCCACATATTTCGTATATTTACGAACATAAAATGTTTTTGGCTGAATAACTTTCAGAGTACGATACTAATATTTTTATACCATCTCACGCCAGTCTATCACTATGCACAGATATGCCGTAGTAGTTTGTCCGCAATGCAGGAACCCCTTCATAATCGAGACGGGGCCGAAGACGATCTCATGCAGGAACTGTAATAAAAAGCATGAGACTTCGAAGCTGAGGGTATTCTTTACTACGGACGATCTTAAAGAAGCCCAGACAGCCAGGGGTGGCATAAACGCCAGTATGTCGGGAGATACGGCCGCATTCGATGAGATCAAGGCCAGTGGTGCGCTGTCCGGTGTTTCAGCCGGGAACATCCCGGAAGATATTCATGATGAGCGGTTTCTGGAAGATAAACGTAAAGTCGACGAAATTATGAAACTGGAAGCCAGAAAGACGAAAAAGGCCGGACAGCAGACAGTGCTTAAAGATACTTTCGAAGAGCTTTCGCTAAGAGGCGATGTGTCCGTCGAAGAGTACTGGAACAAGGTATCTTTTCATAATATATCCAGGGAAAAATTTGAAGAATGGGTAGAGAAGATGATACAGTCCGGAATGGCATTTTCGCCTAAATACGGATACCTGAGAAAATCATAAGCGCTCATAAAAAAGGCTATATAGACAACATGATCCATAGATGAAAATAATCGACAAGGATTTATATTGATAATGGTATCTTTACATTCTAGCTTTATCGTTTATCCAGCAAGCTCAGAACTCTGACAATCCTGTCATATCATCCTGTTATTATAGAGGTATATTATGGAAGTCGCACCTGTCATATTTTTAATAGGCCTTCTGGTATTCCTGGCGCACATTTTCGCTGCGCTATTCAGCAAGACAAAGATACCTGATGTGCTCCTATTAATGATAATAGGGTTATTCCTGGGCCCCATACTGGGCTTGATACCCCCGGAGGAATTCGGGGCATTCGGGCCGGTGTTCGCGACGGTTACGCTGATAGTGATACTGTTCCAGAGCGGTATCGACCTGCGGCTGGACGTATTGAGAAAGGCGTTACGTGGAGCTATGGCCTTAACGGTGTTGAACTTCCTTATCACGATGGCCATCGTAAGCGCCATCGGCGTAATGCTTCTGGAAATGAGCGTTTTTAGCGCGCTGCTCCTCGGTTCTATAGTGGGAGGCACTGCGGCGACTGTGATCATACCTCTTGTTTCGCAGCTTAAGATGCACGATAAAAGTAAGATCGTGCTCAGCCTGGAATCGGCCCTTGGCGACGTCATCTGTATAGTCGTGGCCATATCATTCATCGAGGCTCTTAAGTTTGGGGAGATAAACCCCGGCCTTATCATCGGAAAAATGCTGGCTTCTTTCATTCTGGCCGGTGTGATCGGCATCATAGGTGCTTTAAGCTGGTCCATATTCCTGAATAAGGTAAGAGGGATCCAGAACTCGATATTTACCACGCCTGCTTTCGTTTTTATCATATATGCGATAGCTGAAATGCTTGGATACAGCGGGGCCATAGCTTCGCTGGCATTCGGCATAACGCTGGGCAATATTGAGATATTTAAAGAGCCGCTGCATAAGAGGCACGTCGACCTTCGCCCCATATCACTCAACGAGACCGAGAAATTATTCTTCTCGGAGCTTGTGTTCCTGCTAAAGACATTCTTCTTCGTCTACATAGGGCTGTCAATACACCTCACGGACGTATCGGTGCTATACATCGGGCTGCTTATGACAATTATCCTATTGATCCTTCGTATACCGACAGTATGGATATCCATCCCGAAGACCACGCCGAAATATGACGCTTCGATAATGGCGATAATGATCCCGAGAGGTCTCGCTGCCGCAGTTCTGGCATCGATCCCCATACAGCAGGGCATAGCGGGCGGTGACCTGATCCAGAGCGTCACCTATTCAATAATCCTGTTCAGCATCATAATGAACGCGCTCATGATATTCATTATTGAGACAGGCCCGGTATCGGCCATATTCAATAAGATCTTCTCAAGTTTCGGGAAAACGGCAAAAGAGTCATTTGAGGACAGGGATAAGTACCTGCAGAATACCTGACGGGATATGATCATATTTTTATTTTAGTATGAAACAATATTAATATTTTAAAGAAATTTATTACGTAATAGATATATTATAAATGTTTTATCACAAGATATATAATGGGTTAATTTAAAACCTACTTTTATGCACGATACGGATACAAATAGTGAGACTAAAGGCTCACCTAACATGGCGTCCGATATTTCCCGTGATAATAGGGAGCAGGCGCCTTTAAAAAATTTACAGGAAATAATGCAGCTCTCCAAAAATGAGCTTGTAGAGGAACTGTGGGATTCTGATCCCCGGATAAAGAAGATAATGAAAAGTTCGAGCAGCCTTAAAGAGGCCAGGGATAGATTCTTTGATTATCTTAATGACCTGGAAAGAGATTACTTCAACATATACTCGGATAATCCTTTAAGGGACCTGCACATTCTTGAGAAGAATAATGCAAAAGAGTGCATAAGGGTCTTAAAGAACGTGATCAGGACAGAGAACGAGGAATTGACAGGGTATTCCGCGCTGAACATCATCTATGACCTCGCAAGGTACAAGAATGTCCTTAACGAGATCGACAAGGGCTTTTTAGTCGAGTTCATTTACCTGATACGCGGCATTAACGGTCAATCCGGACACGTCACTGAGACTTATTACGATCCCAGCCTCGAGATGGACGGCCGTCAGGCAGCCATAAACCGCTCATTGTATCTTGACACCTACTCCATGAAAATGAAAGAATATTTTAAAAAATATGCCAGCGGATTAGACCCGAAGATCATTGAAAAGACGATTGAGCTTAAAAATGATATCATGGCATATTTCGGTGCCACGGAATCAGACTGGAACGATTACACATGGCATATGGAGCATATATTCAAGGACGTAAAGACGATATCAGACCTGGTCAGGCTCGAGGACGACGAGATCGAAGGCCTCGAGTACGCAGAACGGCATAATATACCCTTCCAGATAACCCCGTTCTATCTCTCATTGTTCAACAAAGAAGGCAGGTCCGAGCGCGACAGGGCCATCAGGGCGCAGGTAATACCGAGCGTCAGGTATTGTAAGAACGTGGTCAACAACCGCCTTTCAGGCCTGGACCTGGACTTTATGGGTGAGAAGTCGACCAGTCCCATAGAGGGCATAACGAGAAGATACCCGCAGATATTGATACTTAAGCCATATGACTCCTGTCCGCAGATATGCGTATACTGCCAGAGGAACTGGGAGATCAAGAGCATTGACGATGCTAAGGTCACTAAGGGCACCGTCGAAAAAGCGATACAGTGGATAAAGGATAACGAGAGTATCACGGAAGTGCTCGTGACAGGCGGAGACCCGTTCACACTAAACAACCAGTATATAAACTGGCTGCTGGGGGAGATCTGTGCCATCGATCATGTAGAAAGGATAAGGATAGGCACAAGAACTATCATCACGATGCCTTTCAGGATAAATGATGAATTGATAGAGATCCTGAAAAAGTGCCAGGTACCGGGCAAGAGGGAAGTCTGCATAGTCACCCACTTTGAGCACCCCACCGAAGTTACGCCGGAAACGATGGAAGCGGTGCAGAAGATAAGAAGGGCTGGCATTAGCGTATACAACCAGCAGGTGTTCACGTATTATAATAGCAGGAAGTTTGAATCCGCACTGCTTCGTAAGGTCTTGAAAATATCGGGCGTGGATCCGTACTACTCGTTCAACACCAAGGGCAAGGAAGAGACCATTGATTTCAGGGTCCCGATAGCCAGGATAGAGCAAGAAAGGAAAGAGGAGGCCAGGCTTCTTCCCGGCCTGGAAAGGACCGATGAAGCCGTCTTCAACGTGCCTAAGCTGGGAAAGTCCCACCTGAGGGCGTGGCAGGACCATGAGGTCATAATGATCACGCCCGACGGAATGAGGGCCTACAGGTTCTATCCATGGGAGTCAAAGCTTGCCGTGTGTGACGCGTATGTCTACACGGACGTCTCGATATATGAGTACCTGAAGAGGCTTATGGCCGATAACGAAGACATCAATGAATACAAGTATATCTGGTACTATTTCTAAAAAGGCTAAAAGGTGCATCCTGTGATGCACCTGAAAAATTTTTATCCTATTTTTTGGACTTTTTTGGTTCCTTCGCACATTCTTCGTCAAGCAGTTCAGGCTGAGGCTCGGTGTGCTTGAAATTTAAGCGCTTATAGGATTCCGTTAAAGCTATCGGTGTTACCACAGTGGTAACAACAACCATCAGGACGACCGCTGAGAACACATCAGGGGAAAACACGCCGGATGTCGCGCCGATACCGGCAATGATGAGACCGACTTCGCCTCTTGACATCATCCCGAGGCCCACTATGACCGCTTCAGGGAAGCTCTTATTTAACAGATATACGGGAATGCTGCAGCCGATGATCTTGCCCAGCATTGCCAGCACTATCAGGCATATCGCGAATATCAAAGAGTTCATCGTGAGGCCGGTCAGGTCCACATAAGTACCGATCACTACGAAGAACAGTGGGGCCATTATGAAGTTGATCTTCTCCGTGACCTCCTGCACTGTCGGAAGCACTTTTGTCTCTGCGATCGACATACCCGCCGCGAACGCCCCTAATATCGGCGCCAGCCCTGCGATACCTGCGGCATATGCAAATCCGAAGCACATTGCTATGGCAGAGGCTTCCTGCGGGCCGTGGCATTTTATGACACAATGTGTACCTTCTCCGGTCGGACCTTCGAGGAGTTCGGACATGTCAGTCATATGATAACATTGTGTTCTCGGACATAGCCTGTCGATGATCTTTGCCAGTATGAACACTCCGACAAGCGTCAGCGCAAGCCAGAATCCTACCGACTTCACCGCGATGATGCCCACTTCGACAAGGTCAAGGGTTCCGCCGTTCACCAGGCCAAGCACTATCGCAAGCACTATCAAGCCTAAAACGTCGTCTATCACCGCAGCGCTGATAAGGATCGTACTTTCTTTCGTCTGGCATCTTCCTATGTCCTTCAAGACCTTTACGGTTATCGCGATACTTGTCGCTGTCAGGGCCGCGCCCACCAGCATCGCCTCTGTTGCCGGGTATCCCCATGCTATAACAAGGCCGTATCCAAGCACGAAAGGTACGACTACACCGCCTATCGCCACTATCGTGGCCACAAGGCCGCTTCTCTTGAAGTCCGCGAACCTCGTCTCGAGACCTACGAGGAACAGAAGTAATATCGCACCCAGTTCTGCGAACATCTTCACTTCTTCGTTAACAACGATGAGCTGCATATCAAGTATGTGTATGCCGCCCAGAAGAGTGGGCGCTAAAATTATACCGGCGAACAGTTCGCCCACTACCGCGGCGACGCCGAACCTCTTTGCCACCTCTCCGCCGATCTTTGCGGCGAACAGGAGAAGACATAGCGTAAGCAATGTTTCAAGTACGTAATTTTCAACGCCAGACATCAGGATCAATCTCGTTATTTTAATAATCTTAATGTTTTTAAATCAAATATCAGTTGCATTATTTAAGTATTTTGTAGGTGCTTTTTCATACAACGGTTAGAACGATACAAGTGAACATACTGACCATTATAAAGCACAGGCAGCCATTATCATGCCGGCATGACCGGGACGTAATGATCAACTGATCGTAATATATGATGCGATATATAGTGCCTGAATGTAATGCCTGCAGGATTATGGCCATTAACGACCTGTCCGAGAATGATCTATAGGATCAGTGTTGACACGCACTTGACCGTAATCTACACAGTAAAAAGAAATAGTATCGTATGAGTATAGTCGCTAAAACTATAACTCGGCGCCAATAATGGTCTTGGTCGCAGTGACGCCCTTGATCTCCCTGATAGTATCAACGGTCTTATTTATTTCTGAAAGCCCGTTTACGTCAATGATGACTATAAAGTCATATTCTCCGAATACATGGAAAACATCCCTTACACCATCTATTTTCAAAATTTCGTTATAGGACGAGCGCTCCTCGCCCGGCACGACGTTAATCATCGTCACTCCGATAACCATGTTTTCACCGAATTTAAATATACATGTGATTATTTAAGGATATCCGTCATATCAGATAAAAAATTGTATAACCTATTTACCATGGCATAGTAAACTTTAATAATAGACAGCCTATTATGCCTAAACGTATATCGGGTGATATCGTGGAACAAGAATCTAAATCGTTACCCACAAAGGATAATTTCAGCGAATGGTACAACGAGCTACTGATGATGGCGCAGATCATGGACGTGCGCTATCCGATCAAAGGAGTCTACGTATGGTACCCGTTCGGCTTCCAGATAAGGAAAAAGGTCTATAACATGCTTAGGGACCTGATGGATGTCGACCACCAGGAGACTTACTTCCCGATGCTCATCCCGAAACCGGAACTTCTCAAGGAATCGGAACATATCAAAGGTTTCGAAGACGAGGTCTACTGGGTCACTCACGGCGGATTGACAGAGCTGGAGATACCGCTGGCCCTGAGGCCGACGAGCGAGACCGCGATCTACCCGATGTTCAAGCTGTGGATCAGGTCTCACGCGGACCTCCCGCTGAAGGTCTACCAGATAGTGAACACTTTCAGATATGAGACCAAGCATACACGCCCCCTGATACGCCTCAGGGAGATAACGTCGTTCAAAGAGGCACACACCGCCCACACGACATGGGAAGATGCGGAGAAGCAGGTATTTGAGGCGATGGGCGTCTATAGCGAGTTCTTCACAAAGCTTGCGGTGCCGTTCATTGTAAATAAGCGCCCTGAATGGGACAAGTTCCCGGGGGCTGACTACACGATGGCGTTCGACACTATGATGCCGGACGGCAAGTCATTACAGATAGGGACTGTCCACCACCTGGGGACAAGATTCGCAAAGACATACGAAATAACTTACGAAGACGCTTCCGGAGAGCAGAAACTGATAAACCAGACCTGCTACGGCATATCCGAGCGCTGCATAGCTGCCGTGATAGGCATTCACGGAGATAATAAGGGCCTCGTCCTGCCGCCGAACACAACCCCGACACAAATAGTCATCATCCCGATAGTGTTCAAGAAGGAGGAAGAGACCGTTAAGGAAGTATGCAGAAAGGCAGGATCGCTCCTTAACGATTCGGGCATTAAGACGGTGATAGATGATGCGGATGAAAGGCCGGGAGCCAAATACTATAAGTGGGAAATGAAAGGAGTCCCGTTCCGCATCGAGATAGGCCCGAGGGATATCAAGAACAATTCCGTCATGCTGGTCAGGAGAGACGGCAAGAAGGAATCCATATCAATGGACGGCCTGTCAGAAACTGTCAGGAACAAGCTGATGGACTACCAGTCCGAGCTTCTGGAAACGGCAAGAGTATCTATGCTCTCAAGAATAAAGGAATGCGCCACTATTGACGAGGCAAAGGAGCATGTCGAGTCCGGCTGGGTAAAATTATACTGGTGCGGAGAGGAGTCCTGCGGACATGCGCTGGAAGACGCCATCAACTGTAAGCTGTTAGGTACGCCGCATGGAATGACCGGCGCGGGAACCTGCCCGGTCTGCGGAAAACCCACGGATAAGATAATCATAATGGCAAGGTCATATTGACCTTGTTAATTTTTTTAAACGGTATAATTAAAATTCAACTCTATAAGATTTTTATTGAGCCCAATCAACTATTTCTAAAAGGCCTAAAGATGCACAGGTTTTGAGATGCCTTCCCTGTTATCTCCTTTGCTATAGACCTCATCCTCCGGCCGTATATCGCCGACGATCTTTTCCATCAGTTTTTTTAACGGCCTCTCATATTCATCCCAGCATTCATCGCAGAGAACTGCAAATCCTCTGTAGCCTTTTATTACCCGCAGGTTGAAAAAGTTCAACTCGTCGTCGGGAAACTCTTTATGTGAATTCAAGTATAACCTGACACCGCTGTATGTATCGCACTTACACATCTCGCACTGATAGCTGGTTATGTCACAAAACCTTACCGCGCTGAATAAAAGGTCTTCCAGCACTTCGGCGTCGCCCGGTAAAGATTCATTGAGTATATCCAATGTCAAGCCCCTCTTATGATATCATTTTTTGATATTTTTTTAAGGTAGCTATATTGGTTTATATTTATCCTATGCGGATAATAAATTCAAATTTGAAATTTATTAATATTAATAGGCCGGACAGCGAAGATAAAGCAGTTACAGCGCACTTTTTTGCTTATTTTTAAAAAATATAGATATTTTGAGCTTTTTTAATTTCATTTTTTTGGGAATCAAGATTTATTGTTGATAGTATCATTCTACGGCCATATTGATGGATACAATGAGGATATTCATAATTCATAACTTTCTAAAATTGTAAATATTTCCTTTCAAAATATTATATTTATCAGCATTATTTTTTGTTCGCATGATCTTTTAACATTGACAGGTAGAATTTTGCCTGCTCGAAATCGGGCTTTAATCTTATCGCTTCCTCATATTCATCCCTCGCATCCTCATAAAGCCCGACGGACTCCAGTGTATATGCGAGATTATAATGGAGGACGGGATTAGAAGGGTCGATCGATATCGCTTTTTTATATTCTTCTATTGCCCCGGCATGATCGCCGGTTATCGTCAGCACGGCAGCGAGGTTACTATGGAACTCCATCTTATCCGGGCCCATCCGGATAGCTTCCCTGTACTCATTTATTGCGTCCCGGTTTTTACCGACCCTGCGGTATACGATTCCCAGATCATAATGTACGGACCCGTTATCCGGTTCTATGTTTATGGCTTTTTTAAATTCACTGATAGCCCCTTCGACGTCTCCCGACGATAACAGGATATGAGCCTTATAGACATGATAACCTGCATCATCGTTTTTTATGGATAGACCTCCGGCAGTGTTTTTATTGTTCGATAGATCATCCGATCCTTTCATCCTGACCCGCAATAATTATAATATGATCATAACATCACTAAAAAACTATATCCCAGTAATAAGCCGTAAAACACTATGATCACGCCACAGATCAGGTTTACGTAATGCAATGTCTTTTCATCCAGGACCTTTTTAAACTGCGACGTCACAGTGGTAAGTCCCATAAACCAGGTAAAGGAAGATAGTACGACACCAAGGATGAAAAAGTCCGATGCGACGGCCGGCAGAGATGCGCGGAACCCGCCAAGCAGTATCGAGCCGTCGATTATTGCCTGAGGGTTAAGCCATGTGACGGCAAAGCAGATAGCGATCACCTTCAGCGTGGATGCCTCGACATTCACGTCACTTTTCAAGGAAGGTTTGGCCATAATAAGCTTTATCCCAAAATATATGACTGCTATACAACCAATGACAAGTATAGCCCCTTTTAATGCCGGAAACGCCTCAAGGAGGACCCCGATGCCAAAAAAACATGCAATAGCCAGGGATATGTCAAAAAGCACGGTGATAAGCGCTACCTTATAGGCACCGATACGGTCCATTTTTATTGCGGAATTTATTATGTAAAGATTTTGCATTCCGATCGGTGCCACGTATGCTATGCCAAGGATAAAGCCCTGTAATATATATTCGATCATTTTAATATCGCCTGACTGCCGGAAGAAAATTATAAAAAGGGTTTACATTACTCGCCCTTTTGCTCCGCATTGGAGCACGTGAGCGTATAACAGGTACCGTTCGACCTTTCGACTTTCATTGAACAATTAAGTTCCTCGGCCAGAATATGAACAAGCTGTAGCCCGAGCGATGTCGTATTGTAAATATCCAGGCTTTCCGGAAGGCCTATCCCGTCATCCCTGACTTTCAGCACATACTGGCAATTGCCATTGGAGTGGAATTCCACGCAGATCTCGCCTCTTCGGCCGTCAGGAAAAGCGTGTTTATACGAGTTGGACACGAGCTCGTTTATGATGAGTCCCCAGGGGATAGCGGAGTCGATATTCAGGGAGACTTCATCTATGTTTGTCACAATGCTTATACCGGACGCTTCTGACCGGTACGAATGGCTGAGATAAGTTGTAAGGCTTCGCAGGTACTCCGCAAAGTCCACCCTCGCCAGGTCCTTTGACTGATATAGCTTTTCATGTATAAGGGCCATCGAGCGGATACGGTTCTGGCTTTCTCTGAACATGTCCTGATAGTGTTTATCCTTAATGTTCGAAGACTGCAGGTTAAGCAGGCTCGAGACTATCTGGAGGTTATTCTTGACCCTGTGATGGATCTCCTTTAACAGCACCTCTTTTTCCTTTAAGGATGCTTTGATCTTTTCTTCATCTGCTTTATGTTCCAGTATCTCTTTCTGTAGCGCCTCGTTAGTGATGCCGAGTTCCGCAGTGCGTTCCTTTACACGCATCTCAAGCTCGTCATATGCCCTCTTAAGCGCTTCCTCGCTGCGCTTACGCTCCGTTATATCCTCGACCATGGTGATATAGCTGGATACCATCCCTTCCGAGTCATAAGTCGGGAACATCTTTATCGTAACATAACGGGCATCATCGTTGACCATCAGGTCAAGCTTCACTTCATTTATGATGGCCGTTTCGCCGTCCTTGACTTTCAATATCTTCGACCGGATGCCGTCGTCCATACGGAACATATGCTCAAAGATATTAAATTTCCCGATAACATCATCCTTATTTAAATAGAACAGGTCATAAAAGGCTGCGTTTGCCCTTACTATGACACCGCCGGTGTCATGTATACACATCGCGTCCGGGGACTGGGTTATGAGGTCATCCATCAGCAGGCGGGTATCGGAAAGTTTCTTATTGACCTCTTCCACCGTTATGGTCTTGATATTGCTAAGTGAGTACACGAGCAAGGCGACGGACATGAATATGAGCATCACATCGTAGAAGAACTGGGAACCGCCCACGTTTTCGTATAATCCTAAATAATCGATAAGAGTTAATGAATCGCCGGCGAAGCTGAGTATGAAATAGATGAACGTTATGGAAAAAATATACCTGAGCTGGGTCGGCATATAGGCAAGTATGAGTATCGCGGACATTGCCAGGATCACAACATCGGCAAGCGTACAAAGCGTGTAGATGATAATGTTGAAAGTATTGCTGCTTCCCCACTGTATATTGGCTAAGACAAAATACAGTATCAGGAGCGCGGATGTGATGTTTATGAAAATGATGAATATTTTCATATATGGCTCTATCTTCTCATGCTGGGCCTTGAACAGGACGAAGAAAGTGTAAATGATGGGTAAATATGCCAGGACCATCGCTGTCTTCCCTGCTGTCACCAGCCAGGAGAAATCAAACGATAGCGGTAATATGTACCAGAGGAAGCCGGAGATCGAGAGCAGCGTGAAGTTCGCCATCAATCCGAAAAATATGGCCTTCAGGGTCCCGTCTGTGCTCGACTTATAGAGCAATACGGATAACGGAAGGCTCAGCAGTAGCAATAGAGCGTAGGATATGACAGATAAGATCGAGAAAATATCGATGACCAGGGAGAACATCAGGATTACGGCAACGCCCATGAGTATGGCGAACTGAACTGCAATAAGGAAGAATAGGAATATGTTAAAACTTTTTACCCGCCTTATTTGCATGTCCATAATTCTCAACAACCAGATTAGTATATATATGCCGGATAAACCTATTTTTTAAATTGTTTGTATTTCCTGGCTATATTTCTACTTTTTTCTATACAGGAGTAACTATTAGTTATTATACAGGTAAAAGCCTTTGCGTTCCCCCATAATATAAAAATGTCAAAATTATTTAATTTTTTAGTTAGAACTATTTTTAGAAAAATAATTAAAATTTTATAATATTCTTAGGCGGAAGAAAATCTCCTGTGATCTTCGCTATCTCCTTTGCCACGGATAAAATATCCATATCCATCCAGCGGCGCCCGACGATCTGCACCCCCAGCGGTAAACCGTCGCTTGTCGATGACATCGGCAAAACGACGACAGGATTTCCCGAAAGGTTAAAAGGATTAGTGTATGCAAAAGTGCCAAGGTCATAAGGTATTTTTTTACCGTCCACATCGATGGAAGCCAGCATTTCCTCGAAATGGTTTCGTATGCCGGGATGAGGAGGGGCCGGCACCGAAGCGACAGGACAGAGCCATGCGTCACGGCCTGCTAAGAAAGTTTCCATAATTTTTATATGTCTATCACGTCTTGAAAGCGCCTTTGAATAAGTGCCCAATGTCGACCCCGCCCCCTTAAGATACCCGCTAATGAACGCGTCATCCCTGATATTAAGCCCTGACAGCCAGCGAAGAAAAGCCCGTGGCAAATGTAAAGGCGTAGACCCGGTATGCATCGCAGTTGACTCGATCTCGGTTCTTGTTCGTATGGCCTCGGCAAGATCAAATCCGGGCGGGTTAAGCTTCTCTACCTGGCATCCCTGCCGGGCTAATTCGCCGGCAAGTCTTTCCATTGAGGACCGTGTTTCCTCCGTGACGGGAACTCCACCGAGTTCATCAGTCCATGCCAGTCTCAACCCCTTCAGCTCTTTTTTTAATGGTAAAGATAAGGTAACAGGCGGCACTTCCCACTGCCTCCCGTCCGGTCCGGCGATCAGAGTCAATGCCAGCTCAAGGTCCTCTACTGAGCGTGCCAGAGGGCCGACTGATATCAGGTACCTAAGAAGACCCCGGGGAGTTCCCGGCACATGGCCCGCGAATGATACCAGATGATCGGTCGGCTTCATACCAAATACTCCGCAGAAATGTGCAGGTACCCTTATAGAGCCGCTGATGTCACTGCCAATGTCTAGCGGCGTCATACATGATGCCACAGCAGCGGCACTGCCCCCGCTACTTCCTCCCGGGGTCCTTGAAAGGTCCCGGGGATTATTTGTACGCCCGAAAAGCGGGCTGTCACAATGACAGCCGGAGGCCATTTCGGGCAGGTTGGTCTTGCCCATTATGACGGCGCCTGCAGCCTTCAGGCGTGCCACGACCGTAGCATCTTTTTTGGGGATATGATCCGCCAGGGCAGGATTGCTGCTCGTGGTGCGTAATCCCGCGGTCTCAAAAGAGTCTTTGATAGTCATAGGCACCCCGTGAAGCGGGCCCCATACCTCCCCGCGGGCCAAAGCTTTATCTGCCTCTTTTGCCCGCCTGAGAGCATTTTCCGCATCTAACGTGACTATAGCGTTAATGTAAGGATCATATTCCCGAATATGGCCCAGGTGAGCTTCTAGCACCTCGACCGCGGATAGCTCTCCGGAAAGGATGGCTTTTGATAGGTCAGCTGCTGTCCGAAAGACAATATCGGTCATAAATATCACGCAATACTCTGGCTGATTAAATATATAATAATAAATATTATATCAAAAATATTTTGTCCGATGTCGTATCTTTTTTATTGCCCGGTATTACCAAAGTATTGAAAATATAGAATACGAAGCCGTTTTAAAAATAATAGATCACTGGATGTAGCTTTTTTATTAAGCTGTTGATGGAAAAATAGTATTTCGACTTTCAAGATCAAAGAAAATACCGGATCGGTGATCCGGCATTCACAGAGGACATCTTGCAGTAAGTAATGATGCGGCGTCCCCTGCGCTCTTTATCGGGAAATCATTATTATCGAGGTTGCATATGAGGTCATACATCGTCAACAGCCGGTCGCCTTTTTGACAGGCCATCGGAGTTGCCTTAGGAAATACTTTTAACAGTTCCTCCCTCGTGTCTATAGGGAACCGGACATTGGCGCCGGTCATCAGGGACACTATTTCCAGTTTCATCATCTCCAGCTCTTTTATTGACGTAGCGCCGGGAGCCTCAGCATGTTCGCTATAGTTTGGCTTCTCTATTGACATATGGTTCACCAGATATGTTTTTGTAACCGGCGCTTAATAACTTTTCCCTTAACCGATAGATCTCGTTGATTTCATGATAATGTAAATATATGCGATTAATATGCAACCAAATATAAAATAAGAGCAAAAAGAATAAGTGCTTATATTTTTCAATATGTTATGGGGATGGTAAATTGAGTATACTCGGATTGTTAGGCTACCGTAGCTCCAGGGATAAAAATGAAGGTCTCTCTACGGACCAGAAGGAACTATTGTTGTGTCTGGTCGGTCAGTTGATCGACAGGGACATGGAACGGACATGGACTCCCATCGTGGGCAACTTTGAAGCGAGCATCGCAAATATGATAAGCATGGGCTTACTGGAAGATGCACCGCTTGAAGATAAGCTGGATAAAAAATATCGCGTGTCTGACCTGAAAGAGCTCCTTGAAGGGCGCGATATAAAGGCAAAAGGCAAAAAATCAGAGCTGATCAGCGCCGCGATAGAGAACACGGACCAGCAGAGCATCTCGGACATGGTCGCCGACGTGAGGCTTTATGTAGCCAGCGAATCAGGTAAAAAATTCATAGAGACATACAAGACAGATAAAGAAAAAGAATATTCTTCAATGGAAAGGGACGCGCTGGGATATTTATCGAAAGGGGACGCAAGAAGGGCGGCACAAAGGATCTCGCAGTACAGGGCACTTCAGAACTACCCGGGAAGCCAGTGGCTAAACAGGCCGTATAACGTACCGGAGACATATATAAAAGCCGCTTCCAGCCTGATAAAATATTCATACGATGACCTGCCTCTGAACGAATCCCATAGAAAGGATATCGGAATGCAGCTGGCCCTATCGATCATGTTAGGGGAAACGGTAAAAGAGTCTGCCAGCCGCCTTCTCAGTGAATCATATGACGTATTTTCATGGGGCCCGCTCGTAGATCACCTCAAAGAGACATCATATTGTAAATGCTCGGGGCTAGAGAATATCAAGAAGGAAGAGGTCGTCGAACTTTACACGGAAAAACAGATATTGCAGGCATTCGCCGAAAACGACCTTGAGTGCTTATCGGCCACACATATCGGCAAAGGCATAAGGATATTGCCTGCACGGGGCAACTCATGCATATCCTGCTACAGCGGGAAGAACGAGTACCAGTGGTCGGAGATAGACAAGATACCAAAGATGCCCAGGCACCTTGGATGCCATTGTAAATACGTGGCATGGATCTGATCATTTGATCATAACGGGAAGCGGGAACTTCTTAAAAACGGAAAAACGCTTTTTATTTTTTTAATGATATCAAAACTGAGATCGTTAATCTGTACCTGCACATTAGAGCAATATTATTTTCAGGGCACATGTGATCATTTAATTGACATGAACATTGAAAAATTGGCTTCATCATTAAAAACACTATTACCAAAAAATAAGAATGAGACCGTAATTAATGTCAGGCCTTTTTTAATATAATATCTGCGACCTGATCGCCGCTCTTGAGTGGGAGAACGGAAGGAGTGAGCGATTTACCGGCATTGCCTGCCGTCATTTTTATGTTGCCGTACTGGGACGTTGTATTTGCCCAATGGGGAAAGCGGTTAACAGCCCTTCAGATCGTTTACCGGGAATCTGGCCTCTGCCAGTGCTCCGGCGATCTGTGCGCGTATTTCATCCTTCACTCATTTTTATGCACCGGGCATTCATTGATTGTCCCTGCGGCTTCAGCAGGGGGACAGTCTTCACTATGCTTATCGCGGACGATAAAACACCGATGGATAAAAATGAATAAAAGGCTTAAAAAGAGAACACATCGGCTGACACTTTCCTTATACCCTCTAATTTTGACAGCCGGTAATCATGCTCTTTATCCCGGCTCCTGTAGCCCTTATTATATTTTTTTATCGTAGCCAGGAACTCAAGCGTGTCGTAAGGCCTTAGCTCGATATTCTCGAACCCGTCCCCGAAGTCAAACCACATGTGGTCGCACATCAATTCGCCTTCATCATCCCTGATGTCGGCCACCAGCACGGTCAGGGTCCTCCCTTTACGGTAATTGCATTTCGACCCGTACCGTAAGAAGACTCCCTTAAATTTTTGTCTGCCTTTGCACTGTATAGCCTCAAGTTTCTTCCTCAAATTTTCCACCGCCGGCATTTTCAAATGCTAAAAATCATAATAAAGTAATATGTAATAAAATTTATTGTTATGTAACAAAATATCAACTAATATGAAATAAATGTCAAATAAAACAATTGATCATATATCCGGCATCCAGCCTTGAATATCATTAAATACGTATTTAGCCCATTATCATTTAATGAAACTAGGATTACTCGGTCCGGAAGGCACTTTCTCTGAAATGGCGGCAAAAAAATGGAAACCTGATGCCGGGCTGATCTTTTTCGATGATATGGAATCCGCGGTAAGATGCGTGGATGAAGGCATATGCGACGAGTCCATCGTCCCGGTCGAAAACTCAGTCGAGGGAGCCGTAGGGATAGTGCTAGACGTTCTCCTTGAGATAAAGTCGCCCATCATCGGCGAAGTGATTTTACCGGTAAAGCAATGCCTTATGTCAAAGGGAGGCATTTCGGACATCAAGGTCATAGTCTCGCACCCGCAGGCTCTCGGGCAATGCAGGAGATATATCCGCGAGCATTTCCCGAACGCCGAGGTCAGGACTACCGGAAGCACGGCACATGCCGGCAAACTGGCACAGGAATTCACGGAAATGGCCGCGATAGGATGCTCCGAGTCGGCGAACCGCTACGGGCTTAAAGTACTAAAGGAAGGTATACAGGATTACCAGTCTAATTATACAAGATTTTTCGTATTCGGTAAAAAGATGCATGCCCCTACGGGAAACGATAAGACCTCTCTTGCCGTCTACCTGGAAAAGGACATGCCGGGCGCATTATATGAGTTCCTTGGAGAGTTCGCGAACAGGTCCATCAATATGACGAGAATAGAGTCCCGGCCCTCGAAAAAAATGCTGGGCGAGTACTGGTTCTTTATCGATGTGGAAGGACACGCTGAGGACCTGGTATTACAGGAAGCTATATCTGCTTTAAAGGATAAGTGTACCACACTCAAGGTGTTAGGTTCATATCCTAAGGCAGAGACTTTATGATCGGCGAGATACTCGTCTTTATATTAACATATTTTCTAATAATGGTAAGACCCTGGAAATTAAACGAAGCTACCGGGGCACTTCTTGGCGCTTTACTGATGATGGTGTTCCTTCAGCCGCACCACATACTGGAGGCGCTGGGCTTTCCAGCGGAGTACGGCACCCCGCTTGTGACCACGTGGAACGTCGTAATAATACTGATAGAGCTGATGGTCATAAGCACTTTTCTGGACGACTACGGGTTTTTCGAGTACTGCGCGGTCAAAGCAATGCAATTCGCAAGAGGTGACGCGCTTAAGCTGTTCAGCTACACATATATCATAACATGCTTTATAACCGCCTTCACGTCCAACGACCTGGCAATACTTACCCTGACTCCGATAATATTGAAGTTCTGCAGGAGAGCTGGCCTGGACGCGAAGCCTTTCATGTTCGCGTTCTTCTTTGCGGCGAACATTGCGTCGATGTTCCTGTATATCGGCAACCTGACCAATATCCTTATAGGCGACGCTTTTAACCTGGGCTATTTTGACTTTACCGCATATATGTTCCTCCCGACCATGGCGGCGATCATAGTGAATTATTTTATTTTCCGCCGCATGTTCAGGGATTCCCTGCCCCGGTCTTACCCGGTATCTGAGCATGAAGACACGAGAGGCCTGATAAAAGATAAACGGATGGTCGCGGCAGGCATCGCCGTCCTCATATTCGTACTTATAGGATGCGGATTTGCCAATAATCTCAGCCTGCCGCTGTCGGTCGTGACTACGATAGGCATGATATGCATCTACCTCATAGAAAGAAAACCGATCTTAAGGACTAAAAGAGTGTCATGGAGAGTCGTGATCTTCGTCATTTCGCTGTTCATCGTCGTAAAAGGCCTGGAGGTATGCGGAGTTAACGCTTTGCTCGGCTCATTTATACTATCGCTCGTAGGCCAGAACCCGGTCATCGCCACGTTCTTCATTTCCATCACTTCGGCGTTCATGTGCAACCTGGTGAATAACATACCGATGACAGCCATGATGGTCCCGATAACGTCTTCCATCGCGGCGACTCCGGACATGTCACTCGCAATGGCTTATTCCCTTGTCATAGGAAGTAACCTGGGGGCCAATATCACGATAACGGGCGCACTGGCAGGTATCCTGTGGCTCGAATGTGCGAGAGTGGAAAAATGGAGTACCGGGGTCACAGAATTTCTCAGGATAGGGCTGACGGTAACGCCGCTTGTGATCCTGGCATCGTCGGCCGTTCTGGCCCTGGAGATCATTCTTTTTTAGGCTTTGAGCCGTCTATGGCGAGAGCGGCCTTTTTCCGGATCAGCTCCGCACGCTTCTCGATCTCTCTTGCATCGGCCAGCTTATTCCTTAGTTTTTCCGTTGCCTCGCGCCATGAACGTTCCTCGAAAGCATCGTGATCCTTAAAATATTCTTTAGTAGCCTCAAAATGCACGTCTCTGGCCGCAAGAAGCTCCATATCGGTCCGGAGCATCTGATCGCCGTCGGGAAGGTCTGCCAGCCCGCAACTCTTTATCCCGCTGACGCTGACCTTAAGCTTTGTCAGCGAAAGCAGGGAGGATTCCGGAAATACCCAGCAGCCGATCGGCTTTACGAAATGGATGCTGCACAGGTTTTCTTTCAGGAAAGGACAGCCGTCATCGGCGAGTATTACAGAGTACCTGAAACTCCCCGCGGTTTCGACGACGTCGCAATAACGATCAAAAAAATCCGCCGGGCTCATGCCAAGCCACGAGCTTATGTTCTGGATATCGATAAGAGATACCGCATAGTAAGGGTACCTGAGACAGCAAGTACCGCAGCATTTACACTCGAACTTCACTCCGTCTATGATCGATACGTCATTATCGCCAGGCATAGCATCAAATTATCTCGCATCTCAAGACATAAAACATCTCTGGTCAAGAGATTATCAAAAAATTATTAGATTGCTAAAAAAATCCCCAAATATATTATAGATTGGGCTCGAAAAATCATATGGTGTCTTGAATGCTGCCCGTATTTGAAGAAGAGATCATATCCACTATAGAGAAAGTAAGCCCGTCGGTCGTTAACGTAAACACGGTAAAGCTCGTCCACGACTATTATATGAACGTAGTACCGCTAAGGGGAATGGGCTCGGGCACGATAATCGACGGCAAGAACGGATACATACTTACAAATAACCATATCATCGCTGCCGCGGACCAGATAGAAGTGACGACGTTTGACGGGAGAAGGTTCCATGGAAAACTTCTTGGAGCGGACCCGACATCCGACATCGCGGTAGTAAAAGTCCCGCAGGATGGGCTTCAGCAGGTAAAGTTTTGCGAAAAGCCGGTCAGGATCGGGCAGATCGCAATAGCCATAGGAAACCCGTTCGGATTTGTCCTGAGGGGGCCGACAGTGACCGTGGGCGTCGTCAGCGCCCTTAACAGGACCGTTCAGGCAGAGCAGGGAATATTTGAAAATCTCATACAGACAGACGCGCATATCAATCCCGGCAACAGCGGAGGTCCCCTGGTCGACCTCAAAGGAGAGGTCATAGGCATTAACTCGGCGACGATACCGTATGCACAGGGGATCGGATTTTCTATCCCGATAAGTGTCGCAGGCAAGGTGGCGAATGAAATAATAAAGTACGGGCGCGTCGTAAGGCCCTGGATCGGCATACTTGGCATAGGCGTGAACGACCAGATCGCAAATTACTATAACCTTCCCTCGGACAAGGGCGTTTTAATAACAAGAGTATACATGAACAGCCCCGCTCAGGAAGCAGGCCTTTCACCGGGAGACATGATAATCACGGCTGAAAATAAGGAAATGGCCGACATGGAAGAATTGCAAAAGGAAGTGCGGTCAAAGAACGTAGGCGACAGATTATCCCTGATAGTGCAGAGAGGAGCGCGAAAAGACGAGGTCGACCTGAGGCTGACAGAGATACCGTCAAGATAAAACCCCGGACCCTATCCCTTTAAAATATACTATCTTAAAAAGTCCTGACCGACAATACTCATGTCCCGACTATTTTTCTATGCATTTTATTTATTTACTAATAAGATGATTAATCCCAATGTTCAGTAAATATCGGACACTCATAAATTCTTTATCATAAGATTAGCGTCGCCGCCATCTGAATAATACTTCGGAAGAACTTCCTTTGTCTCGAAACCCAGCTTTTTATATAACGATATTGCTCCTATATTGTCGGATTTCACTTCTAAATAACATTCCTTGCAACCATAGGTTTTAAATCCCTCCATGGTCGATATCAGTAAATACCTGGCAATCCCTTTTCGCCGATGGTTTTCATCCGTGATCAGCAGGTTAATATACCCATAGGGCCCGTGGATGCCGAACTTTACTAACCCGATAAGGAATCCTATGAATTCTCCTTTTTCTTCAGCGATAAAAAAATCAGACATCCTGTTGTTGAATAGTTTTAATAAATAGTGTAGAGGGAAAATTTGAAAATATATGTATTTTTTTGTCATCCGGTAGATGTCCAGTATATCGCCATAATTTGCTTTTCTTATGCATATATCGTTATTAGATATAAAAGATATTTCACCAGAGTCTTTTTTAAATAATAGAGAGGACAGCACGATATTATCCCTGATCTGGACCAGCAGATCAAAAATAGATCTCTTTTTCCGATCAATACAATCTGATCTGGCGATACTTGATATCTCATTATTGATCTCGAAAAGTATCTCATCATTTTTTAATTTGTCAAAAACTCCGGTTGTAGCGACCATGACCATCCTGTCTTTGTTAAACCCCTCAACGTAAATATCGGGCACAACATTTTTGGTAATGATCAGTTTTGGCGCCTTAATGTCATTTTTAACGCTCAATACATTCACTATCTTGCGGAAATCTTCGATCTCCGGAGTTGAGCCCGTAGATGACGGATTTTTATAAGGCATAGTTAGTGACAGGAAAAATACTATATTATAAAAATTATATATAATATAGATAATAGTAGAAAATGTCCCCAGGATCAACGTTATGAATATTAAGTCATACCCAGATATAAAAAAGATGACACTAATAAATATTAGTATAAATGCAAATAATAATAAAGTATTTTGACAAATAACATTATTTTTAATTGGTTTCATATATATAAATTATAATATAATTGCTCATAATTATATACTTTATCCTTTATCCCTTATAGAATAATCGAAATATGACATTTTGAATAAGTATCATCATAAAAGTATCTCTTTCCAGACTCTTCATCGGACTTACATTATATTATAAACAGAAGAACCTGAAATAAAAACATCTCCGGAAAGTTGCCGGTATCCGGTATCAGTGTACCTTATCGGTCACCAGGGACAGTACCCTTCCGACACCTTTGCTTTTTCCTTCGCGGAAAATGAACTTTTGTCCGGGCTCTACCACATATGGCCTGAACTTGAACCTGAGCCGCGCCTTACCGCTCTGGCCGGCCATCATATACTCCGATTCAAGGCCCACGACCTCAATTGCCTCTGAGATCGTCTCAAGGTGGACGACGGGCTCATATCCCAGCCCTATACGGGTGGGATGGTTCAGTATCATTATCTCGGCGTCGAATTCCCTAATCGCTTCAGGCTCCTTTTTAGACAGGATCATGCCTCTCTGGACATCCGAAGCTTTAACGCCTTTTATGGCTACGCCGACGATGTCCCCGGCCTTCGCATTGTTGACGCGGTAATGATGCATCTCGATGGATTGTACCCTTACCCTGACGAACGAGCCGTCAGTCATCGGGCCGAGGAATAGCTGCTCGTTAGATTCCACAGCGCCCTGCTTGATCGTACCGCTAACGACAACACCGACGCTCTCGACCTGGTAGATGCGGTCTATGTACATCTCAAATGGTTCTTTACAATGAGTATTACGCTTGGGAAGGCTGAAGATAAGCTTTTCAAGGATGTCGTATCCCTCCCTTGTGACAGAGGATGTGTGCAGGATAGGTACGACGATCCCGTCAGGGATCTTTTTAATTATCGTGTCCACGTCATCTGCGGACTTTAGCCGGTACGGCAGTTTTCCGACCAGCTTTAGCGAATTATGTATAGAGGCCTCTGTCCGCTTTATTTGCTCCTGGGTCGCCAGGTCTATCTTGGTCAACGCGATGATCACAGGCAACTCCATGGCGATCAGTATCCCGAGATGTTCGCGCGTTATATGTGTAACACCGTCATCCGCAGCAACGGCCACGAGACCGTAGTCCAGTTTCTGCCCCACTATACCCCTTATCGTGGTACGCAGCCATGGCTCGTGCCCCACCGTATCCACAAAAGAGATGATCTTATCTGATTCTGCCACGACGCTGGCGCTCTCACGCTTGTTGAGAGGGTTTTTTATGTGGATGATATCGTTGCCCTTGATACCGTATACGGCATAAGAGAGGTCTGCGGAAAGACCGCGTGCTATCTCATGAGGCAAAACGTCGAGATATATCCGGGTCTTGCCCGCGCCGTCATCCTTATTTCCCGTAACCAGCGCACCGACCAGAGTGCTTTTACCGTGATCGACATGCCCCGCCGTCCCGATCAAAATATGTTCTCCGGACCTCGTATCGCTAGTTACCGATACGATCCCGATAAGCCCACCATTGGCCGGGTATTCATCTACGCCTGTCACCTTCGAATCTATCTCCATTGCGATATTGTTCAATATGAACACGGTCTCTTCGAACTCGCCCCTGCTGATGCCCTTCATGTCACCTGAATCCGTGACCCCGATAACGTACACTGCAGTCCCGTTACCCGCAAGAAGCCGGTGTTTCATCTGGCACGCGAGGTTTTCCATCCTCCTTGAGTTCAAATGCGTCTTCTCGCTGAGAAATTCCTTGAACTCAATATTATTCCTCTCTCCAGCCGATACCAGGGCTTCGAGTTCGAGTTCGTTCATTATATGTAGGGTTAAATGTTGGTAGATAAATAATCTTTGTGTATATAGAAAACATACTTTGCATACATAGAAAGGGCTGATGGGCCAATGTTTATATGATATCCGGGACGGGTCATTCTGCCGGATCATTTGGATGTTTCATGATCTTTGTTTTCTTATCACTAAGGCAACAAAGTACACGGTTTTTTCACCACAAAGCGCACGAAGGGCTCAAGGGTTCACTATTTTTCACCACAAAGCGCACGAAGGCGAAAAAGGACCACTAGCTCTCACCACAAAGCGCACAAAGGGGCACAAGGGTACACAAAGGACTTTTTTAGAAGGTTATCATTTACTTAAAAAAATTTGCGTACCATCGAGCCCTTAGAGCCCTTCGTGGTGAAAAATAGTGGACCATCGAGCCCTTAGAGCCCTTCGTGGTGAAAAAAAACCGTGTCCTTGGTTGCCTTAGTGCATGGAAGAAGCTATTGTAAGAACAGGAATTATAAAGACTTACGGCTAAACTTTTCTAATATTTTCATGGCGCTTATTCTTTTAACTTATCTACTCCCACGACAAAAATTCACACAGGGAGGTACTACATGCTCATTTCGGGAACGCTGGTCGATCTATGGTACAGGCCGTCATCGGACGATAAGTCAGGAGCGTATATGCTCTGGATCAGGTCCGGGGACGGCGTCAGATGCGTCGAGGACAGAGAGTTCAGGCCGTCCTTCTCGGTGATCACTGAAAAGAATGCCGCCCTGGTAGAGCAGGCGGTGGCCCAGCATGAGAATATCTGCAGGACAGAGATCAGGCCCATGTACGCGTCAATATACTCTGAGGTAAAGACGCCGGTGATAAGGGCGTTCATGATCGATGAGCGCAGGGCGGATGAGACGATGAGGGAGATCATGATGCGTACGCCGTCGAGGATAAGCTTCGCGGAGGCGAATATCAGGGCAGACCTCCAGTGGCATTACCTGAGAGACATACCACCGCATTCAGGCGTAAATGTCAATGTGACTGACGGCATCATTACATCCATAGAACGGGATGGGTCTGTTCGCGAACCGTTAAAGATAATGGCGGTGAGCCCTGTATTCACGCCCGGACCCTCACGAAGGCGCAGGCTGGTATCCGTGTCGATATACGGCGACGGCATCGAAAGATACATAGAAAGAGATGAGCCCTGCATGCTTCGGGAATTCCAGGAAGCTGTCGATGAAGCTGATCCGGACCTGCTGGCGTTCTTTGACGCCGACAACGAAAAGCTGCCGATGTTAGGGCTGCGCGCCAGGGCCAACAATATGAGGCTCATGCTCGGGCGGCTGGGCTCGGGCACGATCCTGCATGAGGGGACATATACCAAAAGCGAGGTAAAGCACTGGCGGGCGAGACAGGTCAGGGCGCCGGGGCGGGTGATCATGGACCTGTGGAAAGACGCCCGTACCGATGCAGATCTCAAAAGGACGGACCTGAGCCTGGACGCCGTATACGAGGCGGAGTTTGGCGATAATGTCCCGTGCGCGGAAGCCGAGAAGATATATCGCCTCGCAAAAGAGAGGCTTCCGATGTTCCTGTCATGGTGTGAAAGATGCATGATGCCTCTTGACAGCGTCTGCCGGGAGAAACACGGCATGATGAACGCTTCAATGGTCAACTATGCGCTCATAGGCTCTACGATCATACCGGATGAGGCGGAATATCCTGAAGGCTTCAAAACGCCACTGGTCGAGGACCTGAAAGAGAACGGAGGGCTCGTGATCACACCCGAGGCGGGCATACACGAGGATGTGGCGATCGTGGATTTTTCATCGCTTTTCCCCCGGATATTTGTCAAGCATAATATCAGCCCTGAGACCATCAACTGCAGGCATGAGGAATGCATGGAGCATGGCGAGAAAGTGCCGTTCCTGGGTTTCCACATATGCAAAAAGCGCCATGGCATATATCCGCAGGTATTTGGCAAAGTGCTCGAAGAGCGCGACAGGGTAAAAGAGAAGATGAGGACGATTGACAGCGATAGCGAGGAATACAGGATACTGGATGTGCTCTACAAGTCCCTTAAGATGCAGCTGGTAAGCCCTTACGGGTATATGCAGTTCCACCTGAACAATTTCAGGACCGTGGATGGGAACCGGGCAGTGCCCGCGTTCGGCAGGTGGTACCTTTTAAGGGCGAGGGATATGGCGGAAGAGGCGGGCTTTAATGTCGTATACGCCGACACGGACTCGTTATTCATACAGCGACGCGGGTCATGCAAGGAGGAATACCGGGCATTCTGCGACATGGTGAGCGAAGAGTTCGGCATGGAGCTCAAGCTGGAGCATATATGCAGATGGGTGCTTTTCCTTCCGGAAAGGCCCGGCGGTAAAAAAGGGCTGAAAAAGAAATATTTTGCCAGCGTTGACGGTGAGGTGCTTGTCAGGGGACTCGAAGTGAGACGGCAGGACCGTTCGCGGATCACTAAGGAAGTCCAGGAAAAGGTGCTTGAAATGCTCGCTTCGGCGCGCGATGAAAAGGAGTTCAGGGATGTCATCCCGGCGGCAGCGTCTTATGTACGCGGCCAGGTATCGCGCATAATTGACGGAAGGGTGACAGCCGATGACCTGGTAATAATCAAAAAACTTTCCCGCCGGCCCGAAGAGTATAATGCCGCAACCCACCATTGCGTGGCGGCCGAGACGCTTGCGGACAATGGCATGGACGTGCGCGTCGGGGGTAAAATAGAATATATAATAACGGGAAAGAACCAGGCGGTACCGCGCAGTCTCGTCAAAAAGCTTCCCGATTATGATGTCGGGTCATATGTGGAAAATACCGTTCGTCCCGTATACGCACTTCTTCGAGAGTTCGGCGTCAAATATGAGGACCTGCTGCCGGGACCGAGGCAGATGAAGCTAGAGTGTTGCTTTCACATATGCTCTCAAGTATGAGGCTTACGCCGCGGTCTCCGTCATAGAAGGATACAGGTATTAATATGGCATTATATCGATGCTCTTTTTGATCTTTCCTAAAAGATAGCTCGTGTGTGATCTCCTTACCCGAAAGAGAGTCCTTGAGAAAGGACATTATGAAGGGATTTCCCAGAAGCGGGATCGATGACCCTTCCGCTATGCGGTCAATGAATTCGTCTTCGGTGATGTCTAAAAGCTCGAGAAATTCGCGGTTAATATGCAGTATCTTTAATCCCTTATCGAAGATAAGCATAGGCCCGGAATGGTATTTTAAGATTGTATCCAGATCTTCCACAAAATCCCTCATAATATGGATTATTAAGTCCGGACTATTACATATAATATTTGTTAAAATAATGTAATTATTATTTTATAATTACATTGCTACGTTTATATCGCCCATAATTGATGCCATCCTTACTATTTTTTAAAAGATGTGATATAGTTAAAAATCATAAATATAATACAGTGATAATATGAAATACGAATATCCCTGGATGTCTGAAGTATTAAGGAGCAGGTTCGCATTAAAGAAGCCCCCTGTAGCCATATCGCTATTGCCGGACCTGGAGGTCAGGATACCAGTGCTAAAAGAGCCTATGAGATTTTGTGAAATGTGGGTCAAGGCAATGGAAGGGGAGATAGTCTGTGCCACGGAAAAGGAAAACACCTGCGGAGGCGGAACATTTTATATGGGACTTGCAAAGCCCTCGCCCGATCAGAGGAACGGTACATTTCTCTCCAGAACAATAAACCTCTACAGGACACCAAGGGCGGCGGTCCGGACTGATGAGGATACCGCAAAGATCCCCCGGGGCGTCGCTGTCGCCACGATATGCGCGCCGCTGGATAAGGCAGGCTGGGATGTAGACGTCGTGCTCATAGTTTGTGACCCGGCACAGGCGATGAAGATCATGGAAGCGGTGACGTATGACACGGGCGGATATGTATCGGGCAGGACAGGGCCGGCCACATGCTCGGTCGCGGTAGCCCAGCCATATCTCTCGGGCGATGTCACGTACTGTGTGGCGGACGTAGGGGCGAGAGATTTTATGAAGCTGGAAGACAATGAGATGATAGTCAGCATACCGGGCGAAAAGCTGCCCGGCATCGTGAATAACATCCTCGAAAGAGAAGGTGCGTTCAAGATCTGATATTATTCTTTATCTCGCCGCCGGACAATATATCGTAAAATAGACTGACTTTAGACAGCATCGTTAATATGGGATCGATCATAAAGGTAAGAACATGTCTGCAAAAATCAAGATAACATGCCTGATAGATAACACAGTATCGTTCGGCAGCGGCTACTGGGGCGAGCACGGCCTGTCATTCTATATCGAGTCGAACGGAGTAAGAGTATTATTAGATACGGGACAGACAGAGGAAGTCTTATCGCATAACCTTAAAGTCGCAGGCATAGATCTTGATGGATTGGACGCGATCGTATTAAGCCATGGCCATTATGACCATACCGGAGGCCTTCGCGAGGCCGCCGGCAGAGCAGGAAAGGTCAGGATCGTCGTACATCCGGCTGCTTTTGAGAGTAAATACGCGCGGAAGGAAGGAAAGTTCAAGGAAATAGGCATCCCATTCGGCCAGAGCGAGCTAAAGGAGCATTGTGAGCTGGTGCAGGCATCCGATAGCATAGAGCTTGGCGGAGGCGTATTTACCACAGGGGAAGTAAAAAGGGTCACATCATATGAATTGCCGCATCCAGATCTTATGGTAGATCAAAATGGTTCGCTGATAGCCGATCCGGTAAGGGACGACCAGTCGATCGTCATTGATGCCGGAGATGACCTGATCCTGTTATGCGGATGCTGTCATGCGGGCATCGTTAACACGATCGAGCATGTAAAAAATAAATTCGGGAAGTATCCGGTCCTTGTAGCAGGCGGGCTTCACATGGCCAATGTAAGTGAGGAAAGAATGGAAAGATCGATCGCTGCGTTAAAGCAGGCAGGAATAAAAAAGATAATACCGGGACATTGCAGCGGCCGTGAAGTTTTATTAAGGGCTTCTGAAGCAGGAATAGACGCCGAGCCGCTGTCAGCCGGAATGAAGCTTGAATTTTAATTTTTTTGGCATGGATGCCTTCTATCCGGTTCATTCGACCAATAGCAACGTGAACGTCGGCAGCTTTTCTTTTTGATCGATGTTCTTATCCTCGACCACTTTAGTCATCAGCCCCGCATTCTCCGCGGTCTTGAATACGTCAATGCCTGCGGACTCCAGTGACGGTCTCGTCTCTTTAGGGAACCTGCAGGTCCTTGAGCCTTCGTTGATCACGCAAACGTCACATCTCCTGCACCTGTGGGCACCATAGGAAAAAGCCTTATAATACCCTGAAAGGAAAGCGTGTCGCTCCATCCTGAATATGGTATCGCAAACATGAAGGCTTAATTCGGTCATTGCCCGGTCAATATCTTTCGGAGGATACGTATCAAAATCTAAAAACCCGTCATACCGTACGATATAGGCTTTACTATATTCGTCAAGGACTTTTCTCGTCTCTTCCGGAGATGGGCTATATGGCGGGCATGAAAGCCTTGTCCCGTAGTTTTTACAGCCGAACTGGCACTTCAGCCTTACCCAGTGCGCTGTGACTATCTTCCATGGCTCCAGCGGCACAAAAGCGGTAGCGCCACTATCGAGAGCCATCTCCCTTAATTCCTCCTCAAGTTTATTTATCGGCTTGACCATTAATACCACCTTAAGAACGATATTCAAAATTTATTCCCGATCGTCAAATGCTATCATATATCGGCATGATATCTAATAACAATGTAGAGCAGGATTTATATATTTTCATTTGATAAGAGACGGGATCGATGAAAGACATAAAAGCCATATTGAAGGATATGGTGAAACAGAGAAGAGTCCAGGTAGTAACGCTGATCCTGTCAAGTTCAGGCATTATCGGATGGCTCATGGGGTACCAGTTAGCGGCAGTCATCGCTGCACTTGGAATAATCCTTTTTGCCATATCCACTATAAGATGGATCGATGATGAGGAAGAGCTGGAAAAAATTATTGAAAAATGATAGCCTATCCGGTCGATATCTGCACACGGTAGCCATCAGGGTCTTCGATATATACGTATTTTGTGCCGTCTGACCAGGCACCGGGACCCTCGAGTATATTTATCGAGTTTTTATCTATATAGTCCAGAGCTTTTTTAAAGTCCTCTTCGCTCACAAAAAACCCGAAATGATGAAGGTCGCAGGCATGGCTTATCTTTTGGTCGGACCGGAAAAATGCGAAGCTATCCGGCGTGCCCGGAGTATTCAAGAAAGCCATGTCCTCGCCTTTTCTGGTCAGCCCGATGTTAAAAAGCTCAGTGTAGAACTTGATCGACCGGTCCAGGTCATTTACCCGGATAGCGATATGCGAAAGGCCGCTGGTCTTGATCTTGCCCCCGGTTGATGTCAATTGCAGGCAAACACCTCCTTGTTCTTAATGGTGCCGCCTGAAGAAAAAACATATCTGGGGTTTTATCGATTTCAACTTATTTTGATCTTTTCTTTTTTTCCGGCACGGGAGATTTTGCGTTCCTGTCCTTGATCCAGTTCACGGTCTTAATTGCGTCAGTGTCGTCTTTCCATAGCGGGTCGATCTTCCTTTCCTTTACCATTATGTCCATCCATCTTTCGAACCGCTTCTTATTTTCTGACTTTCCGGTATCCTCCCTGAGCAAAATATCGGCTGTCTTAAAAGGAGAGCTGAACTGGTCTTTTACCTCTGGTGAGGACTTTCTTTTTGCCGGCATCGATATTTGCTTTTACGCCTGTCAAAGAAATACTTTTCGTTTAAAGGTATAGCTGAAGATCGATTAAAACTATAGAAGAAATGATTATCGGTAGCACATGTTCAGGAGTTTATAACCCGGTAATTTCATGCAGCATCACGAGTGTGGACATGGTGCCATCCGGATTATCAATGCGCTTACTGATGACACGGTAATCGCGACCGTCCCTGGGATCTTTGAATTCGCCATTTATCGACACATCTTTTGACAGCTGGTTTGCTCTACACCACGGACATATCGTTTCCTGGTTAAATATGACGCGATAACATTTTTCACCGGTGGCGTTATACCCGATCCTTTCTGTCAGTCGCTGGTTCATGAACTCTATATCGTTGTTCTGGGAACATATGTAGATAAGGCCGTCAAAGGCCTCCACGATCGCCGCGTGCCTCGCCATGGTCTCCTTTAGCCGTTCTTCCATCCACTTTCTTTCGGTGATGTCCCTGAAGTACGATATTGCCATCTGTTTTCCGTTTATGTTAACGATCTGGGTATTTACCTCTACCGGAAATACCAGGCCGTTCTTCTTTTTCACGAGGGATTCCACAAAGGTGTTTCCCAATCCCTTATTATCGGATATTAAAACAGGATATTTTTTTGCGGACTCGGGAGCGATTATATCCGACATGTTGAATTTTGTAAGCTCTTCCTTGGTGTAGCCAAGCATCTTGCATGCCATGATGTTGCAATCAAGAATATCGCCTTCGAAAGACTTTAAGAAAATTCCGTCAGTAGAAGCTTCGGCCAGCGTACGGTACTTCTCCTCGCTTTCCTTTAGCTTCAGTTCCATTTTATGTTTGTATAAAGCGATCTCGATAGTGATATACAGCTCGTTCTCTTCGAATGGTTTTAACAGATAACCATAAGGGACCGTGGCCTTTGCACGCTGTAATGTCTTTTCATCCGCATATGCCGTAAGATATACGACGGGGATGTCAAGGTTCTTATAGATATTTTCAGCGGCCTCGACGCCGTCCATTTTTCCGTTAAGGAAAATATCCATTAAAACAAGGTCAGGTTTTGTCTCGGTAGCTTTCTTTATGGCAGATTCGCCTGAAGATACTATGCCTGCGCTATTATACCCCAGGCCGATCAGCATATTTTTGAGGTTTAACGCAATTATGGACTCATCTTCTACCACAAGTATTTTTTCGCCTGCCATATTCCTGTCCCGCATTCATTTATTTGATAGCCAGTAAGCCTAAGTCAATATAATCAGATTTATGAATATATGAAGTAGAAGGTTATAAACCCTGCTATTGATATAAATTTGACTCTACTTTAGCAGTATAAAGCATTTGTGCTTCTGTAATAAATATCACAGATTAATGAAAAAAAATTGAATTTAAATTTAGATGTAAAAAGAACAAAAAAATCATATGTTATCGTTTTACACTAGCGTAGCTATTGCGAATACAGGGAGCATCGTCACAAGAGCGATATGCGGAGCATAAGAGGGCGATGTCTGGAAGTTGTACTTCAATGTCGCCCATAGCTGCGTATATGCGGTCAGCGCGGCCATTACCTGTATGATAGCAGCCCCATAGACCAGTGTTTGAATCCCCGTGGCTAAAGCCGCGAGAGTTACCACAAGAGCCAGCATTAACGCGCCAAAGTGTATCGCCAGCTTCATCCCGGACATTCGAAACGTAATGAAGCCCGTGACAGCGGCGCTTAACATTATTGCCAGCGCTATTACCTGATATATCATGTCCATTCATACCACCTAGAAGTTCACTATAACGTTGCCCGGATCGCTCAGGAGCTCAAGATACGTGGCAGCACCGGCCATTTTTACTCCTTCGGCAAGATCCGATGGCTTGATCCCCCGGAATTTTGCGCTGAGCTCACACGCGTAGATCGTAGCGCCTGCCTTCACGACATCGCCCATCAGCTTATCCAGCCTCTCGAAATCAGGGTGTTTTACGATGGCTGCATTTCCTTTTTTGACAAGGCTGACGCCGTCCATCAGCGTGAATATTATAACTTTCTTTCCCATGCTCAGGGCTACCTTTGAGAATATGAAAGTAGCATATGCGCGCTCGGCGTTGCCTATGCCGTTACTCTGGACTATGAGTACACTGTCCTTATTTAAGGCCGCAGCGCCATCTGCCTGTATCTTTTCTGCCTTTTCAATGATGACATAGTTCCTGTCCCCGATAACTCCTTTTTCGACTATTTTGGAGCCCATGGACCTGGCGACCATGGCAATATCGTCCAGTGTGTCGGAACTTAATGTTTTTACCATCAGCCTGTCGCCGGAAGGCATCCCGGATAACATTTCGCCGACGATGATAGCAGGGCCGGGACAGGTCTCGCCCGAAACGTCGATCTCTTCCGTTTTCTTATTCAGAGGCATCATGCGGGATGTGACCATATTATCTGATGTGCTTATCTCTAAAGAGTAGCCATACTTCGCGGCGACCTTATCCATGCCTGTTTCGCCGCCCGGGCTTAACTCCATGATAAGGCCCTCATCCGGGTCATCCATGTTCTTGATGATGTTCTCCGTAAGTATGATGGAGCCCGGGGCGTATATCCCCGGCGCTTTCACTTTTTTAGCCATGTTCATACCCACTTTGTCTTGAAAGTCTTTAGCGCCTCGATGATCACCGGCAGGTTCTTCGCAGGGATACCGAAGATGACCTCATCATCCTTTATACCGGAGTTCTTTCTTGAGCCGTTACACCCGAGAGTCATATTGGGCACTCCCCGCTCTTTTACCGCAACCACAGCATCAGCGCATAGCGATTGTATGCCCGAGTAATCGCAGGACATTCTCCCGCCTTTATCATGGAGATAGGCCTGGCTTAGCCTTAGAGCCTGTATTGGCGTCGCGATAATGACGATACTATCCGGCTCAAAATTTGCCTTTTCAAGCGGAGCGTAGACTGACGCATAATATTTTTCGCCTTCCCGGGGAATAGCTCTCACCGTCTCCAGAGCGGCTTCAGGGGTCCTGTAATTGCCGAGCTTATGATACATGCTCCCATTCGCCACTGTCTCGGGAAGAGCCTCCAGTCCCATTACACCTGCACCGCCTTTACATGCGTGCTCTTCCGGGGTGGCATATCCTGTGTCGCCTTTTAGCCGCGCGTTCTGTACGAACTGACAGTGCCTTGTCTTTTCCGGCATCTTTGAAATGCCTGCAGGAATATCCCCGGATGTCTTTGCTAGCTTAACAGCTACAGGGCTCCCCTCAAGCCCTAAAAGCTCTTTAAGTTCTTTTGCAGCTATTTCGTAGTTCATTATTTGATCCTCCGTAGCTCGCAAAGAAACCTTTAGCCGGCTGGCCCAGGTTTGGTTCGAGCATTATAAGATTATACTAATTAGTATAACTATACTGTATAGTATAACTTTGTGTATATATAGCTTTCTAATGCTTATGATAAGTAACCGCCAAACCGAAAAAGAAGACATTAAGGGATAATATTAAATATCCGGGACAGATAAATAAACATATCAAAATTATACTATATAGTATAAACAGGCAGGAAGAGCATGGAGGAACTATCTGATACTGAAAAGCTGATCGTCTCATATATTGAGTCCCATCCGCCCGAAGAGTGTATGCTCGATAAGATCACGATGGGCATTAACAAGAGCAGGGCAACGGTGCTCAAATACCTCGAGACGCTTTATGCCAGGGGAGTTCTCGAGTTCAAGTTCATCGGGAGAAATAAGCTCTGGATGCTTGCCGGCGCCCCGGACAAAGTCCTTGAGGTCAAACAGGAGCGAAAAGCAGGCGTATCCATGGACATCGGCGAAATGGCCTCAAAAATATCTGAGCTCCACATGCTTAAATATAAGGAGACAGAACTACGGGAGTCCATAGACCGGCCTGACATGATAATATTCTCCATGAACAGGTCTATGGATATCGTATCATATAATGACATGTTCAAGAATATTTTTCCCGAAGCGAATAACTTAAGATCATTGATACCTCCGTCCATGGCGATCAGGCTGGATAGTGCGCTTTCATCGATAGTTCCCGGTAGCATCGTATCAGTGGAGCTTGACCTGATGGAGAAACATGGCATATACAGGCCTTACCGGATAAATCTCTCGACGATACAGGATGCTTCGGGGAATATATTAGGCACAACCGCCATAGGCGAGGAGCTTTCCGCGATAAAAAGAACGAAGAGACAGCTTGAGGCCCTCCTGTATATAATCAGGACAGCCGGATCCGCAGGCGATGAAAAACAATTGCTCCGGGATACTATGAAAGGTGTCAGTGAAAAATTATTACCATATATTCACGCTGCAGTATTCCTAAAAGAAGAAGGGTCGATATACCCGGCTTATCAGACTTTTGACATTCCTGAGCATCTCTTTAAGCAGCCCGAATTTTTACTTTCATTCCTGGATAAGTGCATAGGCTCAATGGAAACGCTGTCGGCAAAGCCAGGAGACATCGCATACGAGTCTATGAGGCAGATATCAGAGTCGCCGTTCACAGGCTTATTCGCAATACCGATCATAGACGATGAAAAAGGCTCGGGGGCAATATTACTGATAACGAAAGACCCGATAAGTTCGGTGGATCTGGAAAACGTCGAGATGATAGCGGACGAGCTTGCCAGCGGCCTTAAAATGCAGAGGCTGGAACGTGAAAGATCAGAGTATGTCAGGACCCTGGTGGCAATGAACAGTATATCGGGAATACTGAACACATCAAAGGATGAGGACATGATGCTAGAAAAAGCAATAGCATCGACCATGGAAACTCTGGGGTTCGACATGGGCTGTATCTATATCCGGGAAGATGACGAGGAGCTGATGTTAAGAGCCCACAGGAACCTTCCCGAAAACCTAAAGAACATGTGCATATCGGGCATGTTCAAAGACCTTTTCAGCAAAGCTTTTGAGGAGCATGAACTTGTATATATCACCAGAGCGTCAAAAGAATATGACTCTTTGGACCCGGCGATCAAGGAGAACAATGTAAGAACGCTCCTTATTTTACCCATAAAGAGCGGAGATAAGATAATCGGGCTCCTGAACATGGGAAGCAGGGAGGAAAAACATTACAGCAGGATGAGCCTGGAAAACCTTGGCTCGATAGGGCTGCAGCTCGGGCTTGCGCTAGAAAGGTCAAAGCTCGCCCTGAAACTTACCGGGAAGAACGCTTCGAAAAAATAGTATAGTATTAAATCCCATAACTTATCGAGGAAAATTTATGGCGACCATAAAAATTTACTCTCAACCGACTTGCCCCGCCTGTAATGAGGTAAAGGAATACCTTAAGAATAAAGGCATCGAGTTCGTGGACTACGACGTGACCAAAGACCGTGATGCGCTGAACGAGATGATAAAAACTCACAAAGTAAGGGTTACACCGCTTATCCTGATAGGCGACAAAAAGCTAATCGGCTTCGATGTCCTGGAGCTTGAAAACGCCCTGGCAGAGAATAAATAATCCCATTCGTTTTATTATCGTTAAAGATAAAAAAAATCTTATCTTTTATATTTTCTGAAGATGCTGATTCAAGCCTTTAAGTGATAGGGTACTTAGTCCGGGACCACATCATGTTTTCGTGATATATACAGGACACTGAGCAGTATCCAAAATTAAAATTAACCCGGAAAAAAGCAGGTTCAGTGGACTTTTAATCTAAAACAATAATAGAGCCTTTATTCATAAGAAATAACTCCCACGTTTTTAATAATAAATTATAAATAGTAATAGCTTAAGACTTTGTCAATTTAACGGTTATCGCCGATTACGGAAATGATTCTATGGAAGTCAAAAAACAGCAGCTATTAGTACTTTTGTTCTCTATGTTCATTTTTACTTTAGGCTTTGGGATCATTATACCCGTAATGCCATATTATTCAAAGAACCTGGGAGCCACCGCGTTTGATCTCGGCCTGCTCATGGCATCATATTCGCTCATGCAGTTCCTGTTCGCCCCTTCATGGGGCAAGTTATCGGACAGGATAGGCAGAAAGCCAGTCCTTGCGTTAGGCCTGCTGGGTTTTGGCGTGTCGTTCGTAATATTCGGAGTGTCCGATTCGTTATGGATGTTATTAGCGGCGAGAATATTCGGTGGTATGATGTCGGCAGGGATATACCCGTCATCTCTGGCCATTATCGCGGATGTGACCGGCCCGAAGGATCGCGGCAAGGCAATGGGATGGATGGGGGCAGCGTCCGGTTTAGGAATGATATTCGGGCCTGCGATATCCGGGGTCATTTCTGTATGGGGCTTATCCGCGCCGTTTTTTGCCGCGGGAGGCCTGGCGATCCTGACCATGGCCATAAGCTACGCGATACTGCCTGAATCCGGGAAAAAGATGTCATCAGAAAACATGAACAAAAAAATATCTTTAGTTTCTCCGTTAAAGACAGCTGTAGGCATATTTTTCATACTGACGCTGACAATAAGCCTTGTGATGGCATGCTTCCAGGGCACGATCGCGTATTTTTCCATGGACAGGTTCAACCTATCCGATGATGTTTCATATATTCCTTTGATGAATGGTCCTGATCAAGGTGTTAATGTTTCAGGACCGGCGGTAATGGCCATAATATGCACTGTCATGGGGATATTCGGAGTGATCTGCCAGGGTTTTCTTGTCAATAAGGCTATTGACAGGCTGGGCGAGGAAAAAACGGTCATGATAGGGTTTATCATATCTACTATAAGCCTGGTGATGACGGTGACGACTTTCGGACTGATATCCCTGCTCGCCTATTCAAGTTTGTTCAGCATAGGCAGCGGTCTCGTCATGCCCTGCCTTAACTCGATAATATCCGGAAGGACTGACCAGAACAGACAGGGGGCAATAATGGGCGTCCTGGGATCATATAACAGCCTCGGGAGGATCATAGGTCCCCCCGTAGGCGGTTTTATATATGACATCAATATGATCCTGCCGTATATATTATCGGCCGTCATATCGGCCATGGGTGCCGCAGCAGTAGTACGATCAATAAAGAAGGATGGCCGGGAAAAGACCACGATACAGCCGGAGATCAGGATTTAGGGTAATATAATAAAGAAGCGCACCCGGTTATCGCGGGTGCCGCGACAAAATGAGGAGGGTAGCAGACCGGCCAGTGATTTTAGCGCCCCTGCCGATCAAAGCCATCTGGTTTATTATTACAATCGCATAGATTAGTAACACTTGATATTATTTAAAGGTTCTGAAATAACAATTAATTTTTTAAGTATAAAAGAGTTAATCAGTGCAATCCAAAATATCAAAAAAACTTATTGGTCATATCATGGAAAACGAAACGTTCACATGTTCAAAATGCGGCAGTTGCTGTGCGCAGAGGCTTGTGCTCCTGAATACAGCGGATATCTACAGGATCGCAGATCACTTCGGCCTCCCTGTAGATAAGTTCATGGAAAAGTACGGGGTCATAAGGACCATAACGGCCGAAAACAAGAGCCCGAGGCTTTACCTGAAGATCATAGAGGATAAATGCCATTTCTATTCAGACGGCCCGGGATGCACCATCCATGAAGTGAAGCCGCTCATATGCAGGCTGTTCCCGGGACTTAAACCCCGGCAGACTGCCGGCGATATAAAAAGCTATATCAATAAACATAAGATCGACAGCAGGATCGGATCATGCGGCATTTTTTCGCTGCCGGATAGCCTTACGATCGACGTGGATAAGGAAGCCCTGATCACGACAGCGATATATGACTCCATAGAGAAGATCTATTTTAGAGATATGAACCGTCAGGACCTTGAGTTCGTGCACGGCCTTCTAAGGATGGCGGAGCGTGATGACCTCCGCGGCGTCGTCGAAGAATATATCTTTAATTCTTCAAGAGAGAACGGCCTTGCTTTTGAGCAGGTCATGTTCGAGATACAGGCGTTATGCCAGGTGCACGACTGGAGCAGGACACCTGTCAGGATAGAGCATGAAGGCATATCCATAGGGGATGGGATCATCCTTGTACATGTCAGCACCGAAGATGCGGAAAAAATATTTTCCATGAGCTCGAAAGGGGAGATACAGGTCGTCTTTAGCCAGGCGAACGCCAGCGTCGCTGACGAGGAGTGCATATTTTTATCCGTGGCGATAAAGACTTCGGGAGATGAAGGCCTGATGCTTGCTTTCCCGATGCTGAAAAGTGACCTCAGGGAGCTATCTTTTGACGGAACCGCCAGGTTAGGATTCTTCCCGATAGATAACAGTATGGAACAGATCTGTGCAGTAAATATCCGGATCGATACAACGATCCTCGATTGACCGGGCTTCGAGAGGCCGGTCATATAACCTGTTTTTCCCCATCCCAATATTTTTCCGCGTCAGGTCTGCTTATTCGGTAGCTATCTGTATATTAACCAGGATATCGATTGACTTGACGTAAATAACATGGTAAAACAGATAAAAATCATAAAAAAATTATAATTAAGTTAAATATCCTGTATTTCTTATCATAGTCTGCTTCAACGCTAATAAATATAAACGGTGATAAGATGGAACAGACATATACTACAGGACCAGGAAAGACTGATAAGGAATCCACGATAGCTGTCAACCACTGCGTGAACACGAACCGTACATACATTTATGAGATAAAGAATGGGGAGATCATAAGCCAGCAAACACTACATGGCACAAAATGACCTATTTTTAACTTTTGCCATGATATGATACCCAAAAAGTACCGACTATTTTTAACTTTTATTACTTAAAACATAATTAATAAATAATATTATTTTTATATAATTATTTATAGCACTATCGTAGCTTATTTTAGGACCTGGAGAGTTAGCATGAAGAAAGACATACTGGAAAAAGGAGCAATACTGCAGAGGGATAAAGAGACCTATGCCGTTGCGCCGCATATTCCGGGTGGAATATGCAGCTCCGATACTTTAAGAAAGATCGCGGACATATCCGACAAATACAAGGCAGCGGCCATCAAGATCACTGGAGCCCAGAGGATAGCGATCGTCGGATTAAAGGAAGAAGATCTCGATAACGTATGGAAAGACCTCGGCCTCGAACCGGGAGCAGCGGTGGGCATGTGTGTCCGAAGCATCAAAGTGTGCCCGGGAACGACTTTTTGTAAGCGCGGTCTTCAGGACAGCGTTAACCTTGGGCTGGCCCTGGATAACGCATATCATGGGCTTTCCACCCCGGCGAAATTTAAGATCGGCGTATCCGGATGCCCGAACAGTTGCGGGGAATCATGGCTTAAGGACCTTGGCTTCATTGGTACGGGAAAAGGGTTCAAGGTGATCGTCGGAGGGGATGCAGGCAGGACCCCGCGCATCGGCACCGAGCTGGTAGACGGCCTTACCATCGAACAGTCACGGGATATGGCGGAAAAGATCATCAACTACTATCGCACGCATGCGGACAAAGGCGAGCGTATGGGGGCTTTTATAGAGAGGATCGGCTTCGAAGAGTTCAAAAAGATAATGCTTGGGTAAGCGAGAAAAGCTTACCATCTTTTTTCATATTGTAAGATTTAGTCTGGATAAACAGGTAGATTATTTTATTTCGTTATGGCATGTCCACTGCATCTCTTTTTATGCCATATTCATTTCTCACCACAAAGCTCACAAAGGAACATAAGGGTACACAAAGGACTTTTTTAGAAGATAAGCATATTCTTAAAAAAAATTGTGGACCTTTGTGTACCCTTTGTGAAGGACTTAAAGATAGATATTCGGGTCATTCACAGCTCGGAAGGATTTTCATCTTTTTACTGATCTCCAGCCTCGAATGCTCGATCACGTTGTGCGCCACGTTTCTTACATAGGTCCTCATGAGATCGTCGGTCTTGAAAAACTCGATATCGCTCTCGGACGTATATTGCCTCCCGTGCGTGGAGTATGCTATGCCGTATGGGGCGAGTGCGTAACCCAGGTTCTGGAATACCATGAATATGTCGAACGCCGTCTTATACGCTCCGTCCTCGTGGCCGTTTATGACTATACCCACAGTACGCCCGGCAAGCGGTGTGCTCTTATTGATGAGGTACATGTTCTCTATGCAGGTGAGCCGGTCCAAGAACACCTTCATCCGGGATGTCATCCCATTCCAGTTTATCGGGCAGAAGACAAGGACAGCTTTTGCGTTCATTATGACGTCATGAAGTTTATGCATGTCATCGTAGGCGTTCCTGCACGGGATCCTGCACATATCCTCTTTCATGCTGTAACAGCACCAGCAGTGGTCGATGTTATAATCGGCCAGATGTATGATCTTATACGTTACGCCTTTTTCTTTTGCTACTTCCTCTGCAAGCGAGGCGAAATATGCCGTATTGTGGCCCCTGTGCTTTGAGCCGTTAATGATCAGGAGCTCGGCGTTTCCGTCGAGCTTATCTTTTGGATGGTTTCCCTTAACGTAGAACTCATTCTCCAGCGAGCCGCACGACGGGCAGGAATCCGGGGCATTATCGGCCTCGGCCTCATAGCCGCAAACATTGCATCTCCATCTCTGCATATTTTACCACTACCTGATAATGTATATTTAAAATAAGATATATTTATTTTGTGACAGGAAAAAATTTCCCTGGATAGCCCCATATAAAATGGTTATCTTTACCCTGTTACTGATAAAAATAGTAATACTTTACTCGCAGAATATTTCTTAATTAGATTTATTATTCGGCGCCCACATAATAAGCACTTATAGTACATATGATTGGCATGAATAAGATAATGCTCCAATCATCACTCGGTGGAGAACTTTTCCATGGTATCAATTACGATATATGACGGTGCTGAGACAATAGGCGGGAATAAGATATTTGTCGAAGAAAAGGGGAAAGGCGTCTTTCTGGACTTCGGCATGAATTTTGAGCTTCATAATGCATTCTTTGAGGAATTTCTCACAGAAAGGGATAGCAGGGGAATACACGACCATTTATATCTTGATCTGATACCGAAACTAAATATTTATCGTGATGACCTTATCACAACTGATGTCGGCCGCCTTATGCCGGCATATCCTTCTTTGAACGTAGAGGCGGTCCTTTTGAGCCACGCCCATCTTGACCATTGCGGTTGTATAGGCATGTTAAAAGAAACAATACCGATAGTGGCGTCGAATACGAGCATTGCGATACTGAAGGCGCAAAGGGATACCGGACAGTCCCGTATAGCCTCGGAAATAGCCTATATGTCGCCTAAAAAGAAGGACGATGGCGGACTGCTTTTAAAACCGGAAGGCAGAGAATACATCGGTAGAAAATTTTTCTGCACTTGTGAATTATCGGGAAATATGGAAGACTTCATGTCCAAAAAGCCCGGACAGGATGGGAAAAACTCAAAAAAGCTCAAGTCCGGCGATATTAAATGCCTCGACGGAACGTGTATGTGCTTTGATGTTAAAGCGTTTGAAGTGGACCATTCGATATATGGATCCACAGCATATGTTTTGCAGGGGGAGACGTCTGTCGCATACACAGGGGATATAAGATTACATGGGAAAAACGGGGGCCAGACCGGAGATTTCATAAAGGAGGCAAAAAGCTCATCCATACTTATTATTGAAGGCACAAGGGCAGGGAGAGATAACGACCAGAATGTCACCGAAGATGACGTTAACAGGAACTGTCGTTCTGCTGTCGAAAATTCCAGAGGGCTTGTCATTGCGGATTTTTCACCTCGAAACTTAGAAAGGCTTGAAATGTTCATTAGTATCGCGAAAAAGACCGGCAGAGAGCCGGTCATCACGGCTAAAGACGCTTACATGCTCCATGCCATACAATGCGCTGACGGCAATGAGAGATTAAAGGGATTAAGAATATACGATGAGCTAAAAGATAAGACGAGAAATAAATGGGAGACTGAGGTAGTATCGGATAGATGTAAGGACGATTATGTCAGCCATGATAGCATATCAAAAGATCCCGGCAGGTATATTCTTTGTTTCTCTTATTTTGACCTAAAGCATTTACTGGATATAAAGCCAAAAGAAGGCTCCTATATCTACTCTTCATGCGAAGCGTTCACGGAAGAGATGGCTCTTGACTTTAAGAGGCTTAATAAATGGCTGGACTATTTCCATCTAAAAGCATATGGCTTTGAAATGACAGCGAACGGAGATGGTCAAAGCATAGACTTTACAAAGGGTTATCATGCATCCGGCCACGCTTCCAAGGATGACCTTACGCGTATTATCGACACTATAGACCCGGATGTTATCATCCCAGTGCATACTAAGGATGTAAACTGGTTCGTCGAGAACTTTGAGAATGTCAATGCGATAAGGAAGGGTGAAACGCGCGATTTTAATTGAGTAAGTTTACCGGCTTCGCTTATCGAATAATTAAAATATCCCGTAATTATTGATCATGGAGGACATTCACTGCATAATGGTCAGCGGCATGCATAAAACACCCATTAAATTATCATAGCATGCTCTTTGCTATCGCGAACTGGCTGCTGCATACTCCTTGTAGCTCTTTTACAATCCTGAGCGCTTCCTTCAGCCCTTCCCGGTCTTTTTTCGACAGCAGGTAAGGCTGGACGAACTCATTGCTTACGACGCCGCGCTTAATATTATGGACGTAGCCAATCATCATGACCCTTGCCATCTGGTCGTATGCGAACATGTATCTTTTAAAGGCCTCTTTATCGATGACCTCAAGATCCTGAAGTTTCCAGAGCCTGTCAGCGATGTTCGTCTTTGTTATCCCGTATTTTGCAGAGAGCGCTTTAACGGATGCGCTGAATATCCTGAAGCCGTATTTCTTGATGTTGAACGCGTCTTCCGCATCCGCGAAAAACTCTATTTTAAGGGAATCTCCCTCAAGCCCGACCTCTGCGTTTATGGCGGATATCGCGAGCTCTATGGCATACCACGGGTCGGTATGAAGCTTATAATGAAGCGTCTTGAGGAAACGGTTCGCAAGCGGGCGGTCCCCGAAGATATACCTTGAGTCCATTATGACAGAGCGCTCATAGTTGCTGTCCAGGTGAGATATCAGCTCGGAGGTCGTGCCTCGCCATTTCGGGTTGCTGGCCATCATGTTGCCCTTGCACTTATCGAAGCCGGCGGAGGCCAGCCCGTTAACCAGGTTTTCCGAAAATATCCGTAAATACTCGCGGTCTTTTTCATCCGCTTTATCGTCCAGCACAAGGACCGTATCCTGGTCTGACTCTACGGACATCTCCGCCCTTCCAAAGCTTCCCGTAGCTATAAGCGCGAACTTATGCTTCGGCTGTCCCGTTGTCTTTTCCAGGTCCTCCAGTACCAGCTCGGATACCCTGCAGGCCATGGCGTCCCGGCAGGAAGACACGATATAGTTCACAATGCTGCCCGTTCCGCCCAGCTTTAAGGCGTTCTCCGAGAGGTCTATCATATCATTGTTGACCGAAAGAAGCGCGCGCGGGCTATTTGCCGAGCGTATGGCCCTGATAAGCTGGTTCAGTCGAAAATAGGTGCCTGATTCGGATGACAGGCCCTGTACGTATTTTATACTCTTCAGAGCATCATCCATACACTTATTCTCTATGACCCACGGGCAATCAAGGTCTTTCACCAGTTCATAAATGGAAGCCCAGTTGATCTTACCCTCCCCTATGGGAAGATGCTCATCGGAATATCCGAAATTATCGTGGGCATGTATCTCGATGATGTACTCTTTCTTATCCAGGTAATCTTCGATGTTCCCGGTAAGGTGTGCGTGCCCGATGTCAAGTGTCAGCCCGAGGTTGCCCCGGTCAACGCCGTTGAAAAGCCTTTCCATCTCGCTGAACGTTTTTCCGACCAGGAACCTTTCGTTCATGGCATTCTCCACGCCTACCATAAGGTCGTACTGCGATGCGCAGTCACACATCTTAGCGAGCGCCAGAATGTTGTTCTCTACAGCCCTATCCATGCTCCCGCTTATCGAAGGCGACGCATAGCCCGTATGGACCGTCACTATCTCCACATAATCGGAGACATCATCTATTATCTTGCAAAGTATGTCAGTGCTGCTCTCCCATACATATGGATAGACACTGGCGATGTTGATGTTTTTATAAGGCAGGTGGGCTGTCAGTAGCAGGTTTGTGGTCGCAGAGACCTCGTCTATCATGTTCAGCGTCTGCTCGTCCAGCGATTCCCTGTCGGCAAAAAATATCTCGCAGCAGCTAAAACCGTTGTCTTCCAGTGATTGTATCGAGCGTATATCGCTCTCTGACTGAAGCTTGTGTGAAAAGGATAATCTCAAGGGCCAATATCACCTTTTGTGTCAAGTAATATCGCAATGTATCGAATAAATCTTTTTGCATCGAGAGGGAAGAGAATAAGGCGGAATAGGGGGAGCGGGCAGTACATGATAGTGAATTGTGTGTCCGGTGGATTCGTAGTTTTTACATTTTCGCTCAACACAAAGGGCATAAATGACCACAAATACTCACCACAAAGCGCACAAAGGCAAACAAGGAACACAAAAAAATTTGTATATACTAACCTTATAAAAAAGTCCTTTGTGTACCTTATTCGCCTTCGTGCGCTCCCATGAAAAACTTTTGATGGTCTCTGTAAAGACGTGCATGTAACATCTGTTCTGATATTGATGTTCTGGCGTTGTGCCTGTCGGATGGCAGGTAGACACGTAACCTCACAAAAACACGGAACCACAAAATTTTTTTAGAATTTAAGGTCACGAAATCTCAAAAATTCACTCACAAAACCACAAAGGCCCTAGTATCACCGTCAACGCTCAAACAGCCCGAATGCACGGCTCAACGCACTAACCTCTCTAAGTCACCAACGCTAAAACAAGACCCGAACATTCTCCAAGGGCACAAAAGTTTAACTTCACGGTCGACGCTTACACGATCCATATACACATGCTATAGGTCAGGGGTACGCAGACCGGGATATTAGACTTTTGTGGTTTGGGGAATGTTCGGGTCTTGTTTTAGCGTTGGTGACTTAGAGAGGTTGGTGCGTTGAGCCGGGCGTTAGAGGTGTTAGTGCGTTGACGGTGATACTGGAGCCTTTGTGGTTTAGTGAGTAAATTCTTAGTGCTTTTTGAGCCCTTAAAAGATCATATAAAAAATTTTTGTGGTTCTGTGTTTTTGTGAGGTTACGTGTCTGCCTGCCATCCGACAGGCACAACCATAAAAACTTCACATCAAAGACCATTGAGTAAGACACGTTATTTCATTCTTAAAACCTGAGCAAGACCCCGCTCATCAAAGATTTCGTGGTGAAAGCTAGTGTGCCCTGGTCGCCTTTTTGATAGTCTTGAACAATCCGGGTCCTATCGCATAACCATTTCCAAAACAGGACACATCCCAAAATAGCATGAAACACGATAAAACATTGCCCGAAGTAAGCTTTTTATAAAAAATTCTCATAATGCCAGCCGTAAATACTTTTAAAGATGAGAACATAATAGTTTTTCCTGAAGAGGCAAACGATGCCCGGATAGCAGAAAATGGTATTGCCATTAACAGGTATGGTAGAGGAAAAGCTATTTAATCGCTAAATGCTTGCATAGATATGACCGGAATGGAAAATCAGTTCGACCAGGAAACGACGAAGAAGATCGATCTTATCAACCGGAAGATCGAGGAGATAAACCAGCGCAGGATAGGGTGCCGGACAACGAAGATAGAGGACGAACTGGACCGGGAGGAGCTGGACGAATACATCAAGTCGTTAAGGCTTACGGAAGAGCAAAAGAAAATAATCGAGACATACAATAAGAACAATGAAAAGTACGTGTCGCAAAAAAGCCTTCTCTACTTCATAGTGATATTCGTGAGCGTCATAGTACAGGTCTATCTCGCTTTCGTGATATATGAGCTGCTGCTGAAGCAGTCCTTGGATATATATGAGTCGATATATCTATTCGTCCTGGTAGTGATATTCCTGTTTAACCTGGTCCAGATATTGAAATACTTGAGGATCATCAGGTAAGGCGGTCAAAAGCTTTTGATATATCTTTTCTATGTTCATGATGGAACACTAAAAGATTTTATCCAGAAAAATTTCTATACTATACAATGATTTTTATTAGTTAGATCATAATCTTTTACTGGACGGGTAGATCATAATGAAAGACCTTATCGCGCCCATGGCCGAAGAACTAAACAGGGCGCTTGGGATAGATAAAGATACTCTGGAAAATGAGCTGAAGCAGCTTATTCAGGATTTTAAGGTCCCTGCAGGAGAGGCTAAAAGAAGCTTATTGAAAAAATACAGGAAAAAGGAAGATAGCGGCGGCGATGAAAATTCGCGGGATTTAAAGCCTCTTCAATATGATGCAGGAGCGCCTCAGGCTGACGAGGGGCTGTTCAAGCAGCTAAAGGACATCAGGAACGGCGACACGGGAATAACAGTCATAGTAAATGTCATAGATCCCCAGTACAGGGAAATAACCACCCAGAACGATAAGACCGCCGTCATCGAGGGAATGCTCGAGGATGCCACTGCAAGGGTACATTTTACATCGTGGGTGGATATACCTGACATATTTTCCATCAGGTCGATAGTGATCAGGAACGCGTACGTCAAGAGCTTTCAGGGTATGCCTAATGTCAATATCAGCGAGAGTTCCGTGCTTGAAGAGTACCAGGGAGATATACCGGGATACGTTACGAGAAAATGCGACCTGTCAGAGCTGGTGGATAGCGATGGAGCATATAATATAGAGGTCGAAGGCGATATGATATCGATAAGGCCGGGCTCCGGGATCATAGAAAGATGCCCTGTGTGCAGCAGGGTCATGCAAAAAGGACAGTGCAGGGCTCACGGAAAGCTTAACGGCGTCAGGGACCTGCGTATAAAGGCCGTGATCGACGACGGCACCGGCTCGATGATATGCGTGCTTGACAGGGACCTGACACAAAAGCTGATAGGAAAAGGCATCGATGAGTTCTCAGCGGATGATCCGGATACATTGAACGAACTGATAAGGTCGAAACTAATAGGATACCCGTTCGTCGTGAAGGGTAACGTGACCAGCGGAGACTTCGGAAAGATACTCGTGGCCGCGTCGATCAGTATGCCGGCAGAGGAGACAGGTAAGCTTGCAAGGGCGCTGATGGGGGAGCTGCAATGAGCGAAGCCGGCAGTAAAAAGGTCATCGAAAGAGAGACGTCCAGGAGGGTTTTCGCCAGAGAGTTCAACGATTCCGACCTCCAGCATGGCGATAGGGTGGACAGGTCGCCAAACTTTATTATAACGCCCACAGGCGTGGTATGTAACAGGATATTTGTCGTGGGCGTGCTTACCGAAGTGGAAAATATCGGCGGCGAAGGCCAGGCGCTATATCGGGCAAGGGTCGCGGACCCGACAGGAGTATTTACGGTCTACGCGGGACAATATCAGCCCGTAGCGGCATCATTCCTATCAAAGGCGGAGACGCCGGCCTATGTAGCGGTAGTGGGCAAGGCGAGAGTCTTCAACCCGGAAAAAGGCTCATTTTATACGTCCATAAGGCCGGAAGAGATAAACAGCGTAGAAGAATGGGTCCGTGACAGGTGGGTCTACCACACTGCGAGATTTACAGCAGAGCGCATAAGGATGATGGAAAAAGCCCTTTCAAGCGGCCTGAGAGGAGCGGAGCTGACCAGGCAGCTGTCGGTCCTGACGGATGACGCCATCGGCGTCTCAAGAGCGATCGACCATTACGGGGTATCGTTCACGACGCTTAATGCTTATAAGCATATGATAGTGGAAGCCTTATCCACCATCGCCGGCGAAGAGCGATATGTACAGGAGGCCGCAGAAGCTGAAACTGCTGTTGTGGAGACTGACGCCGAAAGCGTCATAGAGGAGCTTTTAAGCGGCATGGATGAAGGGAAAGGCGTAAGCTATGAGGAACTGCTTGAAAAGGCAGAAAAATATGGCTATGGTGAGACGGATGTGGACCGGGCGCTCAATATCCTGATGGACAAAGGGCGATGCTATGAGCCAAAGATAGGGATATTAAGGTTAATAAAGTGATAATTTAATATCCGAAAGGATATCTTCCATGATCACGGGATAAAAACCACAAAAAAGCTCTTAAATATTAAGGTCTTTTTAAGTTTGATATAATATCAGGGGATGTAGGGATGTCTGCAAAGAAGACGACTAAGAAAGGTTCGCATACCAGGAAAGGGAAACAGGCATCGCTGTTTGAACCGGTCCGGAAAGAAAAGACTGCGCCTGAGAAGGAAAACACGCAGGTCAAACCGTTCGAGATGGAGCTATCGCCGATCATAGATAAAAAGTCATATGATAATTTTATCAAGGTCATATCATTACGCATTTACTCGGATTTTGAAAGGTCGTTAAAGTCAGAAGGCATTGAAAAGCCCGAGTTGAGCCTTGTCGGGTTTAACCTGGCGAAGGTATCGTCCGAACTCGAGACGAAGATGGCCAACTATGTATGCATTAACTCTCGACTAATAATGGACAGGGCTTTTGTGGACGTCCATGACTATGCGGCCAGGTTCATGCCGCGTGTCATCAGGGAGATGCACGCGAATGGCGCTTCCGGCGATCACCTTCCGGAATATGTCGAAAGCAAGGTACAGCGCGACATCATGATGGAGATAAGAGCTATAGCGCTGCAGCACATCCCGGATGAAGAGCGTTACAGCTACGCGAATAAGCTAAAAGAGTTTTAAAGGCCGCTATACTTTAAACCTGGCCAGGATTTATTTTCGACATATTATTCAGGATATGTTCACATATCCTTGCCGGAAAAATATAATAAATAATAAATACATCATTAATTGATACGTATGAGTTCTATAAGGACTCGAACAGCATTTATTCTTATAGCGATAAGCATTATCAGCATCCTTATCCTCGGTTCGATATGGGTAAAGACGTCAAATGACAGGCTGAAAAACGACATAGATGTATCCAACCTTCAGGACTCCCGCTATATAGCCAACTATGTTCATATGTACATGGAAAATATTACGAGCTCTGTCAATGTCATAGCATCAGACCAGAACACAATAAACGCTATCAAAGAAGGTGATATTAAAAGCCTGAGCAAGATAGCCTGGAACCTGAACGGTAGCATCACTCAAGCTAACGCTGTGCATATATCCGATAGCAGTGGTTCGATCATATATACGACAAGGCCGTCGAACATATCAAAAATATCACAATATGAATGGTATGATGATACGATACCAAAAAATCAATCCCGGATTACAGGCATCTATTTTAGTCCGGGACAGCAGGATTATGTTTTCGCAATAATATCTCCGGTCATGGATGAAAGAGAGTATGCGGGTAATATCATAGTCGCTGTAAATATAAACGATATTGAAAAAAACGTTAAGGGCCAAATAATTGACCCTACAAAAAACATATTACTCGTCGATGATAGGGGTAATGTTGTCTTCTGCAACAATGAGACACTTACAAAAAAACACGAGAACAGATCTGCCATTTTACCTGTCAGGGATTTGTTGAACGGCAGGGAAGGGAGTGTAGAGTATTTCGACGAGCCCGAAGGTCAGCTTTTAATAGCAGGGTATTATCCTGTCCCTGTCATAGGGTGGGGAGTCGTGATCACGACACCGGCTACTTTACTCTACGAACAGTTCTTAGAGCAATTGAAATGGATAGCCGGCACATTAGTCTTCCTGACCATGATCCTATCCGCATTCAGCTATTATGTGTCAAAGTACCTGACGGACCCGGTAGTCAGGCTATCGGATACGATGAAGCTCACGTCTTCCGGTGATTATAGCCTGCGGGTAGAGTCATCGAGGAAGGATGAGATAGGAGACCTTGCCCGGACATTTAACTCAATGATGGATGAGCTGGAAGTTAAAAATGAAAGGCTGATGATGGAAAAGATAAGGTCAGAGCTATACCTTGATCTCATGAGCCATGACATCAACAACATGAACCAGTCGGCCATAGGCTATCTAGAGCTGGCCCTTCACAGGCTTAAACTTGATGAAGATACAAAGACATATATTTTAAAGCCTCTGGAGAGCATGAGGAACAGTTCAAAGCTCATAGAAAATATCAGGAAGCTTAAACAGGCAGAGGATGATAAAGCTAAGAGAACTGTTTTTGACATAAACCTCATGCTTAAGGATGTTATAGCCCAGTTCTCGCATGTGCAGGGCAGGAATGTCACTATAAATTACTCACCAAAAGAAGGATGCCGGACAGAAGCTGACGAGCTTCTCAGGGATGTCTTCGTCAACCTTATTGGGAACGCGATCAAACATTCTGAAGGGCCGGTAACTATAGACGTCGATCTTTCCCCGGTGAATTTCGAGAACAAAGAGTATTACCAGGTCTCTATCAGCGATAACGGGCCCGGTATCCCCGATGATAAAAAGTCCCGGATATTCAGGCTAAAGCCGGAAAGATTAAGATCGGGTATCAGAGGCCTTGGGCTGTACCTTGTAAAATCACTAGTGAGCGATTATCACGGGCACGTCTATGTGGAGGACAGGGTCCCGGGAGACAGCAGCAAAGGCAGCAGGTTCGTGGTATTGCTTCCCCGACATCAAAAATAACGATCAGCCCGGATGTAGCTATTTTGCAGTTGGTTCGTATGCGGGAAGCATCACTACGAATTTACTGCCCCCGTTATGGTCTCCCGGCATTTTGTCTTCTACCCATACCAACCCGTCGAACTTTTCAACAAGCGTCTTAACAAGGAACAGGCCAAGACCTTTGCCTTTAGCCTTCGTCGAGCCGCGATATAGCCTGTTGAATATGAGCTCTTTTTGCCCGTCCGGTATGCCGGGACCGTTATCTGCGATCGAGACGCGGTAATATTTTTGTCCGCCATTTATCACTTCACTCAGAACGACATCTATGACGACCTTGTCGTTCGTATGTTTAATGGCGTTTCCCAGGATGTTCAAAAAGACATCGTTCAATAGCTCGTTCGCCATTACGTAACAGCCGTTGACGTTAATATAATTGATATCGATGTCCTTGCCGGGTATTTTGGAATATTGCTCGCGCACTTCACAAAGAATTTTTCCTATATCCAGCGGCTCCATCCGGATCTTGCACGTCTTCGCTTGCTGCAACTTTCTGACGTTCGATATAAGATTGGAGCTGCTCTTAAGTACCTCCAGAGGCTTTGATATCATCATACGGTCGTTTTCCTGGATATCCAGGCTCATGTTCGCCAGTTCCAGGTACCCTATGCCGATCTGGTTCAGGTTGTTGATGTCATGGCCCATAAGATCAAGATACAATTCAGCCTGCATTTTTGCTTCTTTAAGGGCTTCGTCAACTTTTCTGCGCTCTGTGACATTGCTTAATGTGCATATCACTTGCCTTATGCTGCCATCCTGCGATAAAAACGGCTCCACGTTCATGAGCACCCAGACGATCTTGTCAGTGTCGGGATAAGATAGGCCTATAACAATGTCCTTGACCGGTTTTCTGGTCTCGTAACATTTGGGTATAGGGTTATTCTCAGGAGACAGCGGACTGCCGTCCTCCTGTATGTACTTCCATTTAGTCCATGTCGGGTCCAGGATGTTCCTGATCTTTTTATCCTTGAACCTTACGCCGATCATGCTTCTTGCGGCCTGGTTGCTTACAAGAATGTTACCGCTGCCGTCAAGGAGCATGACGCCGACCTGGAGATCTTCGATGAGCTTCTTGAACTTTTCCTCGCTATCCCGTAGCGCGATCTCCGCTGTCTTTCTTTCGGTTATGTCCTGACCCTGGGCGATCGTCGCCATGATAGATACCCCGTCATCCTTATGGATGTTCGCGGAGTTCCACAATGCGATCCGTATATCGCCATTCTTACAGCGGATGGGTATCTCCACTGAATCCCAGTGCTCGCCGCTCAGCGTTCTTTCAATATTGTCCAGGCATTCGTCACGGCAGTTATCGGGAAATAGCACACTGAGCTCCTTTCCGATCACCTCGCACGAATGATAGCCGGTCAGCCTTTCGAACCCATGATTGAACCGGGTAATGATGAAATCATGGTCCCACACGATTATGGGAGCGTTGGCATAATTGAACATCTTATCGAGATAGTCCCGGGTCTCCCTGAGCTCTTCCTCAACCTGTTTACGTCCGGTTATATCCTGTCCCTGAGCGATCGTAGCTAAAAGCGTCTTATTATCCTCATCGTAAATATTCGCGGAGTTCCATAATACGATCCTTACCTCGCCATCCCTGCAAAGGATTGGTATCTCCACGGAATCCCAGTGTTCCCCCGATAATGTGCGCCTTATCATGTCCAGCGAATCTTCGCGGCTGGATGAGGGGAATAGAATGCTAAGCTCCTTACCTATCACCTCGCAGGAAAGATGACCTGTAAGCCTTTCGAACGCATGGTTGAAGCGGGTGATGATGAAATCATGGTCCCACACGATTATGGGAGCGTTGGCATAATTGAACAGGTTATTCAAAAATTTTTGCGTTTCCCGAAACCCATTCTCAGCTCGTTTACGTTCGGTAAGGTCGGTGATGAAAGAGTAATAGAAAAGAATATTTCCTGCATCATCATATGCCAGCTGTAAAAATAATTCCACGGAGACACGAGAGCCGTCCCTTCTGACATACTCTTTTTCAAAACTGATAGGTATGCCCGTATTAAAAAATTTTTCGAAAATCCGGGAATCCATTTCTTGCAGGTCTTTTGGAGTCAGGTCCCTCTTAATGTTCAGGTATTTCAGCTCTTCCATCGTATAACCGGTCAACAGGGAAAAAGCGATGTTACATGCAAGTATACGGCCGTCCGGGCGGCATGCAACGAATGGTATCTGTGAGTTCTTTAAAACTTTAAAAAGTGATCTTACCAGGTCATTATATTCGCGATCATTTTTATCGAGGAAATTAAAAGCAATTCCATTACCATCGATATTGTCAGCTCTGTATAACTTTTCCTCGTTGATGATAAGGACCCTGCCCCCTATACGAATGATCTAAACACATTATTTAATATTCTTAAAATTTAAATAATTTACTTTTATAAGAAAAAAAGGCCCGGGCTGAACTTAACCAAATATAAATAATGAGGAGCCGAATTTTGGCTCAGAAAAGCCCTGTATCGATATTAAACGGGAATAGTTTTGCTCCTTTGTCAGCCCAGTCTTCCCATAAATTCGGGAATGACAGATCTTCCGTATCTATGTCCCTCCATATGTCAGGCAACAGACCCTGTAAGGTACCTTTTTCCTGGACGTTAACGTACAGTACGAATCTCTTATCGTCGGGTTGCGGGCCTTCCCACGGGCGCATATATACACCCTCTACCTTCTGCAAGCCAGTGTTCATCGCCTTGACATCCCATCCGTGTACACCGCCTGAACCTACCAGCATCCCCGTGCGATCGCTCGGCGAGTACTGGTCGCCCATCCTCTGAAGCCCTGGCGTCGTAGTGATCTCCCAGGAGTATCCGGTTGACGGGTTCTCGGCAAGCTTTACCCGGAATATCTCGTCCTTGGTGACAGTTATCGTATCCCCGCTATTCACTTCAGTATAGACCTTGGGACCCATTTTGAAAACACTGCCCGCGCACAACACAAGCATAACCGCTATCAATAGCGGCACTACCCTCTTAACAAACACCGTTCTCCTCATAATATTCAAATAGTCAGAATAAATTATTATAATATTTTGGATTATTTTAATCATACAAATGATTGCTCTGCGCCTGTTAATGCGCTTAAAGCCTTACTATGTCGCTATTGTTTCAAAATGACGGGCCTTGGCGCAAACCCGGATCGGGAAAAAATAAAAATATTAGTAGGTTATCATAGTAACCCGGAAGCCCGATGAAGAAAAGAAAATTAGAGATGCTCCTTGAAAAGGTACAAGGCTTTGAGAGGCCGGACGTCACGAAAGAGCAGTATGTGACACCTGCCGTGATCGCTTCAGAGCTATTATATTTCGCATACATGGACGGAAACCTCGACGGAAGCGTCGTGGATCTCGGCTGCGGCACGGGTGTACTCGCCATAGGGGCGTCATTACTGGGCACACAAAAGATTATAGGTATTGACAGCGATATAAATGCGCTAAAAGTTGCAAGAAAAAATGCAGAGATATTGGACGCACATGTGGACTGGGTCTGCTGTGATGTCAGGGATGTTCACGGGCATTTTGATACCGTGATCATGAACCCCCCTTTTGGAGCGCAAGAAAAAGGGAATGATAGGCCCTTTTTGGATAAGGCCCTGGAGATAGGGTATGTGGTATATTCGATACACAATGCAGGCTCTAAAGATTTTATACAGAAATATATAAAGGGCAGGGGAACCCTGACGGATGTCGTGGCCATGAAATTCCCGATACGGCATACCTATAAGTTTCACAAAAAAGAGATAGCATTAATAGATGTTGAACTATATAAGATAGTTGTAAACGAAGAAAAAGGATAGGAGAAACAGGATCATTATGCCAGAGGGAGATTTTGTAGTTCCCGGAGACCTTTTAGGCACATCGGAAGAGTTTATTTCAGGGGAAGGCACATACGAGGAATCAGGTAATATTTTCGCGAATGCCACCGGAAAGATAAAGATAAACAAGAGGGAAAGGAGCGTAAACATCGAGCCGCTGACAAAGATGCCGCCGATACCCAGGGAAGGGGACATCGTTGTAGGCAGGGTCGTGGATATAAAGGATCTGTAGCGCTTGTCGAGCTGGCAAGGATAAAGGGCAGCCTGGACCGCGAGATCGCAGGAAATACTCAGGCCGCAATACACATATCCAACGTTAAAGATTCATACGTACAGGACCTGGCCCAGGAGTTTGGCTACCAGGACATTGTCAAGGCGAAGGTCATCGATACCAAGAACATGAGGCTTTCGACCGTCGACAAGAACCTCGGTGTCATAACCTCGCAGTGCCCAAGGTGTAAGATCAACTTGAAGTTCGAGAACGGTAAGCTTAAATGCCCCAAATGCGAAAGAAGGGAGAACAGAAAGCTATCCCAGGATTACGGGAAAGGATTGATTTAATTTTTTAGGTGATCTAATGGAAATAAAGATCTTAAACAAAACGGATACAGAGATAGAGATCGAGATAAAAGGAGAGGACCACACTCTCCTTAATGCGCTGAAATCTGCGCTGCTCATGGATAAAGCGGTGAAGATCGCTACATATGACATAGAGTTCACCGGTATCAGCGACCCGGTCCTTTTTGTCAAGACTGACAAGACCGAGGACCCGATAGATGCCGTACGTAAGGCATCAAAGAAACTGTCGTCGGACTGCGATGAGTTCATCAAGACATTCTCAGATAAATCAAAGGCGTAACAACGCCTTATATTCTAATTTTATTAAAAGCATATTTTTTATGATGATAACCCATGGGTAGTGTAACCATGAGCGATATTGTTGTGCTTAGGCTCGGGCACAGGCCTGAGAGAGATTCAAGAGTCACCACCCATGTCGGGCTTACGTCCAGGGTCCTCGGGGCAACCGGCATGCTACTTACGAGCGACGATAAGTCGGTCCGTGAAAGCATAGACCGCGTCGTAAAAGCATGGGGAGGCGATTTCTGGGTAAAGACCGGCATTAGCTACAGGTCCGAGATAAAAAAGTGGAAAGAGTCCGGCGGGATAGTAGTACACCTGACGATGTACGGCATAAACATGCCCGACTGCATAGACGAGATAAGGGAGAGGTTCAGGACAGAGAGCGTAATGATCGTCGTGGGGGCGGAAAAGGTCCCCGGGGATGTCTATGAGCTTTCCGATTATAATGTCGCGATAGGCAACCAGCCTCATTCGGAGATAGCTGCGCTGGCATTATTCCTTGACAGGCTGCAGGAAGGCAGGACATTGACAGGAGATTTCATAGGCGGAGAGCTTAAGATAGTCCCGAGCGAACATGGTAAGACAGTGCTGAAGAAATAGTGATGATATGGTAAAGTCTGTTCTCGTCCTGGGCTACAGTTCAAGGTATATCGCCTGTTCGGCACGTCGTGCAGGCTACAGGGTATATTCGGTAAGCCATTATGATGACCTTGACCTGGAAAAATGTACGGAGTCAGGGGCGAGATTCGATGACATGCCCGAGAACATAGTACCCTGGCTTGAACGCTATAAGGTGGATCACGTAGTACTGGGCTCGGGATTTGAGGATGCGAGGATCGATAGCTCCATTGTGCTGGGTAATGACCCGGATGTTTCTCGTAAGGTCTTGAATAAAGTATGGCTCGCCAATAAGTTAAAAGAGATGGGCATAAGGCAGCCGAGGATCTTTACCAGGGATAACGTAGAATATCCGTGCGTCGCGAAGCCTATACGGGGCGGCGGCGGGCATAAAAACTTTTTAGTAACTGACGCATCGATGCTTCCGCCTGAAGATGAATATTTTTTACAGGAGTTCATCCGCGGCAAGCCGCTTAGCGTCTCGGTCCTATCGAGCGAGGATGATGCGGTGCCGGTAGCATTGAACGAGATACTGGTCGGTAAAAAATGGCTCGGACAGGACCTTGAGTTCGGATATTGCGGAAATGTCACGCCCTATCAGTCCAGGTATAAAGAAGAGATGTTCGAGACATCAAAAAAGCTTATCAAGGCATTAAAGCTGGTCGGCTCAAACGGCGTCGACTTTATGGTGAACGAGAACGGCCCATATGTGCTGGAGATAAATCCTCGCTTTCAGGGAAGCCTGGACTCGGTAGAGCTTGCCACGGGCGAAAACCTATTTCAGGCGCACGTGGACGCGATCAACGGAGACCTGCGGGAGTTCGGGATAAAAAGATACGGGTATAAGGGGATATTCTTTGCCCGGCGCACGACCAGAGTTACGGGAAATATGCTTCGCCCCATGATCGCCGACGTCCCGAGAGTGGGAAGCGTTTTCGAGAAAGGGGAAGCCATAGTGACCGTGATGGGGAAAGGCGATAAACGAAGCTCTGCGGTCGGAATGGTCAGGGATAACCTGAAGTTCGTAAAAGCCAACCTGAAAGTATCAAGGAACTGACTGAAGTGTGTTCGTAGTTCATTGGCTTGTATGACCTTTTTCGGATATTATGGCATATGACGAGATAATCAGGCTGTGACATTTTGCCCATTATGTTAATATTCGAAAGTATATGCCGGTACTTTAAGTAATTTAAGGATAATCCGCGCAAAATCATCATGACATCGGGTAACTTTTATATCTTTTAATCGAGGTATAATATTGTAACCAGTTCAAATCCTGTACTTACATCATGACGGATATCCGCCATGTTCATTTTGATTTGAAAGACTATGAAGACGTTTATTATGATGATCAAAGGGTGAAAACGTGTCCGTGTTAGATAATAAGGCAATAAGGGGCTATATATTAAGGCTCGTAGGCGATGATGGTATGACCATCGTCGAGAAGATGTTGGAGAAAGTGCCGGATACGGAAGTGACCGATGAAAAAGTCGCAGAGGTTAGTGGCATAAACCTTAACCTGGTGCGCAAGACACTTTATATCCTGTATGAGAACCACCTGGCCATGTACAGACGTGAGAGGGACAAGGATAGCGGATGGCTCACATATCTCTGGAAGCTCGACCTGAACAACGCAGAGCACATGTTAAAGAACGAGTCCAGAAAACTGATAAAGAAGCTGGAAAGGCGCCTTATATTCGAGAACAACGAATTTTATATATGCCAGGAAGAGCCGCCTCACAGGATCCTGTTCGAGTATGCCATGGAGACAAACTTCGTATGCCCTGTGGACGGAAGCCCGCTGGTGTACCATGATAATATCTTAGACAAACAGGCACTTCAAAAGAGGATCGAGGCGCTAAAAGAATCAGTAAAGCTATGAAAAGGTTTGGCAAAGAGGAAGCTCTGGCCCTTCTGAAGAAATATGGTATCAGCCCGGCCGTTATGGAACATATTATGGCGGTCCGGGATTATGCGGTTGAGATAGCCGGAGATATAGACTGCGACAGGGAACTTGTCGAGGTCGGAGCTCTTTTACATGATATCGGGCGATCAAGATCTCATGATATCGACCATGCCATCATCGGGGCAGGGATATTAAAAGACGAAGGCGTCGACGATCGTATAGTAAAAATAGTCGAAAGACACATAGGAGCCGGCCTGACACCGGACGAAGCTAAAAAGCTCGGCCTGCCTCCCGCAGACTATGTGCCAAAGACTATCGAGGAAAAGATCGTAGCGCATGCAGATAACCTGATAGGCAATAATGAAAGGGTCTCGATCAAAGATACTATCAGTATGGCGCGAAGAAAATGGTTCGCCAGCTCGGTAGGGAGGCTCATTGAGTTCCATTATGAAGTATTCAGGCCCGAGAAGGTCATTTTAACTGAGCCGGTATGCTCCGATAATGGTAATGGTTTAGATCTAATGAAAAAGGCCCTGGATAAGAAATTAAAGGATATGGATATTCTTTACAGGCTCAACATCGATGGCGATAGATATGTCGTCTCGCTTCACGGAAGAGATGCGGGATCTGCAAAAGATCTCCTGATAAAAGACATGGGAGCGGAGCCGTTCTCGGCCTAAGATCGATCCTGGAATTCGAAGATGGCATAAGATAAAAGGTCGCATGCCACATATGATCTTTTAAGGATATTATGGCATTACATTATTATTCGGTCCGGGATGCTTGAACGATATCTTAAACTTTTATTTATAAGCCCTAACATTTCTTAGGCACTCGTCTTAGGTCAGATACCTGGCCTTCAGTGAGGGCGTTATTGTACCTGATGACGGCGACGTAAAGGGTATCATCCACATTGAAACAGATCTCCTGCATTTTATGATCGCCCTTTTTCTGCACAGGCACTACTCTCTTAATACTATTCTTGCCTGCTATACGCCTTATTTTATTTACGATCTCATCCCTGAGCTCGAACTTTTCTATCTTAGAGGAGTCGTCCGCGGAAGGTATGCCCGAATTTATCTCCACAGCAATTTTCTGTATGTCGGCCAATTTTTTCAGCATACTTACTCATTTGGTAGATGAACAGCTATTGTTTAAATATTTTAACTATGCTTCCCTTTGACAGAGATAATATAAAATAAGGCCGATATCAAAAAATTGTGGCGGTTTGCCGCTTACAATATTGTGACGCTTCTAACGTTCTTGAGCTTCCGCAGATCGCTGACAAGTTCCCCCGGTATGACATCATTTGTTATCAACGTCATCTTGGGATCATCCGAAAAGAATGGATCGTCGGTCACCGCCTGCCTTATGCTAAGGTTGTACCTGGCTATGACGCTAGTTACATCCGTTATGATGCCCACGTTCTGGGCATTGTCAGGGGTTATGATTATGACTCCAAGGCCTAGCATGGGCGCGACATCACGAAGCGATGCTATCGAACGGATATTCATGAACACCCGCTTAAGGACCTCATCCTTTAGTATCATCTCGGTAGTAGCGTCTACGACCCTTCTATCCACACCAACTTCTTTGGCTATCTGGGTATGGGGGATCTCGATGGCCCCGGATACCACGTGCCCCTCGGCGTTTACCTGAAAACCCCTCTCCAGAAGGACCCTGATAACCTTTTCCTGTGACGGCATTCCTTTAAATTTGCCGATGATTTCACTCCACATAATGCTTCGACTCACCAGTATAATTGGTATTAAGTGCTATATGTATTAGTCTTCTATTATTAAAACTACTCTTTTTATTTATTCAATGGCCTGCCATGACCATTCCTGTAAGCCATGCTATTTAAGGGCTTACGGGACCGCCCGGAAGATATTGCGCGCACGATATTGTTGCCAATAAACCCGCCGATACCCTTTGCCTCGTAGCCCAGGGGCGTTATTGCGACCACCCTAAGACCATCAGGTATGCTCAAAGCTTTTTTTACGCTCTCTTCGTTGAACATGGCACCGAGCCAGCAGGTACCGAGGCCTTCGGCCGTCGCTGCGAGCACAAGATGTTCCATGGATATCGCCGCATCGACAAGATAATACTCCTTGCCGCCGATGCTCCCCGACAGTGAAGGATCTGCGCAAAGGACAATGTACATGGGAGCGTTAAAAGCTTTAGCCCCGCCTGCGACAATACTGGATATGAGCCCGGGGTCATCTACGACTATGTAGCTCCAGCACTGCTTATTACACCATGAAGGGGCTAGCCTGGCGGCCTCAAGCACTCTCAGCAGCGCTTCCTCTGGCACCTTATCGGGTAAATATCGCCTTACGCTTTTTCGATCCCTTATGACCTCGTAAAACTCCATTATAACACTACCAGACCTATATATTGACCTATTAATATATCAATGGCGCCCCGAATGTCCAGTCCTCAAGCTCAAGGACCTTTTCCCAGAGAGAACGACACTCGCAGTCCAGATCGTCGAATGCTGAAATATCCTGGGTCATCGAGTATTTTCTTATGGCGTTAGCAAAGTCTGAGTCACATTTGCCGCAATTATGTGGGCCCCTGGAAGCGCCTGCAGCAAGAGGATCCGACATTATCACCGAGCCGGTCTTTCCGTGAACACGTTTTATGACCTCCACTATGCTCCATAGCCATGGGGGCCTGTAGGCTTTCCTGTAAAACAGCTCATCCACAAGAGTGCCGCGCTGTACATTGCACAGGTTGATCGATATAGTCGGCGCATATGGCGCTGCATCCATAACTGACTTTACCATATCATCCAGAGCATCCTTTTCAGATATGAAAGGCGGTTTCATCATCAGGTATGCCTTAGTGGTGACACCATGAGCCTTTGCAGTCTCACTGGCCCTGACGAAATCCTTGAACAGGAAATTTTTATTGATACTATTGATGCGGATGTCATCGTTCGACGTCTCAAGCCCGATCGCGACTTCCATGTTATCGACCAGAGCTTTTGAAGACACCATCGTCTTATCGGTTACGAACTCCGGGCGCGTCTCGATGATGACCTTATCAGTGATCTCGTTGAGCCTCGTAAGTATATGTTCACGTACGCTCTCAGGTATCTCCCTCACGTCAAAAAAGCTGCCGGAAGTGAATATCTTGACTACACCTTCACCTATACGATCCGCGACCGAATCGAATTGCGCTATAAGATCTTCCGTTGACGGAGGAATGCTCGCAGAGTCATAAATATAACCGCACATGGTACATCCGCCCTTTTGTCCCCAGTAACAGCCCCTTGTCTGGAATATTATAGTATAGCATTTTACAGGGACCCCTTCAAGCAGATCGTCACTGGTCCAGAACGCTGCCGCTTCCCGCGGGGATCTTTCCTTTACTCTCTGCTTTTTTCTGATGTCCAGCATCACTTCGCTTAAACCGGTCATTTTAATTTCTCCACGTGCCTTAATTCCACTGCTATCCCGCGGCTGGAGCTCACCATCTCCGGCCCGCTCATCTTCGCCTTTCCTACAGCTACGGCCTTTTTGCCCCTGACGTAGACATCGTCTCCCGGACGTATTTTCATGTCCGCGTCCTTAACACCGGGCGCAAGGATGCTTCCCTTCGGTATAAAATCCTCTATCTCTACGAAATAATCATTTTCAAGTCCCATGCGCCTTGCACCTTCAAGCGTGAGAGCCAATGAGCCGTACTCGGGGATCATCGAGCAAAGCTGATCCCTGCCATCAAACAAAACGTATTTCGGGTACTTACCCTTAATAGAACATTTCTCGCCCACAAGAAGATCGCCTTTGCCTGCACCGAACTCATAATCTGCCATCTTCCTGAATATATCCAGCTGGGATGAAGGATAGTTACGAGGCTTTGGCGACACTTCATCTATAGCCTGCTTTATACAATCGACCAGATTTTTCAATGAATCTTCGCCGGTCACTTTTCCGGTCGACGTGAACGTCATTTCCCTGTCAGCCTGCCTGCATACGTCCACATAGGCCCCTTCCACATGAGCTATTATCCTTTTAAAATCATTGTTATCTATGAAGTCCCTCAGGCAATCGGCGACCCATTGACGCTCCTCAAGATCCCAGACGCCTGTGACCGCGACATCATAGTGAGCCGCAGGGTAAACAAGTTCCAGCTCTCTCGGGACTACGCCCATAGGAGATGTCAGTATCACTTCCCTGATGTTATTCCTGAGCTTTCCTATAGCTGAGGATATTGCCATATGGGACTGAGAAGTGGAATATGGTTTCCTGGCAGAGCAGGGGATTATGAGCAATATCTCCCCGTCGGACTTGAACCTGGTCTTTACGCGTTCTGCGAATCGCCTCACTTCCACACGGTTCTGTGATTCCGCCGAGCATGCGAGCAGCTGGGACGAACGATATGTAGGGGTCCTTTTCTCGAGATATCCATATTCGGCATCAGCCAGTCTCAATAACGCCGTAAGCCAGGGCCTTGACCTGCACTGTTTCTCCATATATTCCCTTAACACGCCGTTCTTGATATGGACCTTAACACGATCGACCTCTTCTTTTAGCTTGAGATAATTATGCCTGGCCAGAGCTTTTGAGCGTTCTTCCGGGATAAGCGACTTTAGATCTTCGACCGTGCGTGCCGCACATATTTCACATGAGCATGGCAATGCAGCCAGGTCATTCAACCTGTACTCGCCATCCTGCGTGAGATACAGGCTTTGATATGCTTTTGCAGTTACCAGCACATCATCTACGACGTCTGCTCCCAGATATATCAGCAATGATACGTTTTCCGGAGTGGCAAGCCCTGGCACATATAGCGCCGTGTCATATCTCGCCTTTTCCCTGATCTTTATAAAACTATTAAGTAAGGCCCTTGAATCTCCTTCAATTGACCTTGCCCCGCTCATTATGTACATGTCCGCTACCGGTATCTCCTGTTCCGGATGGACCGGCACTGCTTTAGGATTATCAGTCTGCAAAACATGCGGTGATGTATATAAATTTACAAGTTCCTTTCTAACATGATACGGCATACCTATGTATGGCTGTACAGTAAATGAATCGGAACACTCCTCTACTGGCTTGTTGACCCATGCGTTTCCCGCGTTAGTGATGATATTATCTTTACGGGCAGGACTAAATACATAAGGGGTCTCAATATCCCCCCGGATCAGCATACGACCTATTCTTGCCGTTCCGTCCCTGCCTGTCACCTCAAAAAAACGTGTCAATTTATCTCTCCTCTTATTAAGTTTCAGAACTACTAATAGCTACATAAGATATATTCTTTATCGATATTTACATCTCACGAGTATTAGTTTAAAATGCGTTATAATTCATATTTTCTCTCTATCTGTGCCATTAGTTGTTAATTAAGCGTATTTTCGTTATTTCCGTTAACAACGTACAATATTATATGCGCTTATGTTATATTGTGGTGTGATCCTATGGCACAAAAAGGAAGCAAAGGAGAAATGACAGTCAGGGAAGCCGGCAAGAAAGGCGGCGAAACGACTAAGAAGAGATATGGCGAAGGCTACTATGAAAGCATAGGAAAAAAAGGCGGACAGAAAGTACGTGAACTTATAGAAAGAGGCAAAGAGGCGATGAAAAAGTAGGAAATTAGCCTACTTTTAATTGAGTTCACTGATTTTACCAGATAAATAATGAATATATAGAAATTAAATTCTCTAATGATCTTTAAAAATTTTTCAAAACTATAACTTTTTTAAAATGATATTGTATACTATGAAAAATGATATTTTTTATAATTTGGGTGGTTTTTTGGTTGGTTTGGCGGCTTATTGCCGTTCCCGGGGACTCGCGTACCTCAGTACAGGGCATTACGTGTGCGGGCTTAACTTCCGGGTTCGGGATGGGACCGGGT